>SKLD01000383.1 GCA_007123395.1 Opitutales bacterium | reverse complement strand
TCATTGATGTTACCACCGACGCCCCCGCCAGTGTCATTATGGATGAGGTCGTCATCCCCGCCGGCTTCAACTCTGTTGTCGTCGACGTCGAAGGCGGCGAACCCGGCTCCGGCACCCTCTTTGTCGAAGCCCCCGGTTTCGCTACCCGCAACATCTCCCTCCGCGTAGACTAATTCCTCCTCTCACACTTTCCCATTTACTCCCGCTCCGAAAAAATTATCTCAGAGATATATGATTCAATTGGATAATGTCATGAGTGAAATTCAATTTGAGTCTAATAGAGGCTCTGTATACCATTCAGGGGCCGTCGCTGGCGGAAGCGGAGCGGGAGGTAGGGTGCGTGCAGTGCACCGGGCGGCGGAGTTCAGTGGCGTTGAAGTGATTTACTGACGGTTGTCTTGAGAGCCACGCTCCCATCCTCGTGCGCATCGATCCGGCGGCACGGAACAGCGGTGACGCGGAACTGGCGGGGTGCTTTCGTGCGCTTTACGGAGAGGCGAAGGCAATGTGGTGCGGGCTTGACGCGAAGGGTCTGGCGCACGCACTCGTGCATGAACCGCTCAGACGCCGGTGACAGCGGCACCCCAAGAAGACTCCACGCGATCGAGAATGGGTGAGAACTCGTCCTGCCCGACCCGCAGGTTGGCGGCGATGTTCATGATCTCATCAAGCGCCTCGAAACCCGGTACACCCACGGCGTCGACAACGTCGACCAGAACGTGCAGGAACTCGCGCCGCGCGCGGGCGTCCGTAAGTTCGTGAAGCAAACGGGCGACGCGTGAGAGATCGAGGTGCGCCGCGCCCGGTGTGGTGGCGGCGATGGCGGCGAAGCCAGCGAGCGGGGTATCCATGCCCAGTCGTGAGCGCAGGCTGCGGGTGATGACATCGCGCAGCGAATCTTCTTCGGTGTCACCCAACGGAAGCCGTGCGATAAGCGCGCCGAAAAAGCCGGCGCGCTCGCGGTCGCCCGGCGGGACGCGCCATGAGGCAGCGAGAAGCTCATGACGCGCGGCGAGGGAGCCGACATTATGGTTGATAAAGCGGGCGACGTCCTTGCGTCGCGGCTCGCTGTCAGGACCGCAAGGGAGGTGTTCGGCGAGCAGCGAGCGGAGCGCATTGTGCGAGTCCGGCCCGGCGTCGGCGCACCCGAGGGCGGCGTCGATGGACTCCATGAGAGCTTCTTCCCCCGGCGTAACGCGCCCATCGGCAGCGATCAACTGCGCAAGGGTGTCGAGGGCGAAGACTCGAACTTCCGGGTCGCCCAGGAGGGAAAGGAAGGCGGCGACGGCGGCGTCCCGTTCCTTCCGGGGGACGGGAGAGCAAAGGAAATTTTTGATCTCGGAAAGAGCGCTGGGCGAAAGGGCCGGCAGTTGATAAAGAATATCCTCAAGGCACGCGACTTCCTCGGGGTGAAGTTCACCATCAGCCCACGCGAGGGCAACGGCGGCCCGAGCCAAAGCGAGCGCGGTGGATTCTTCGATGCCCGGCGGCATGCCGTGCGAAACGGGCTTAACGATATCCGACATAGAGATTCCTGATCAGGAAAAAAGAACCGGCAACGCTTACAAAGGTGTTAAAACAGCTGCCGCGCGCAACCAAAAGAAGCATTACGATACCATGGGTGCGGCAACCGGTTCGTGGTAATTGCCTTCGCCTTCCCACGCCGGGACGATGCCCGCGCGGATGCAGAAGTCACCGAATGTTTCGCCCTCCGTGCGCTCTTTGGCGTAGCGGAGGAGGATTGGCCGGAGTTCGTCGGCGATCTCCGAATCATTCACAGAGGCCTTGTAGAGCCGGTTGAGGCGGCTGCCGTCAAAGGCGGCACCGAGATAGAGATTGTATTTCCCGGGCGCCTTGCCCACCAAGCCGATCTCCGCGAGGTAGGGGCGGGCACAACCGTTGGGGCATCCCGTCATACGGATCGTGATGGGCTGCTCTTTGAGCCCGAGTTCGGCAATGACAGATTCGATCTCCGTGACGAGATCGGGGAGGTAGCGTTCGGACTCGGCGAGGGCGAGGCCGCAGGTCGGCAAAGCCACGCAAGCCATGGAGTTGAGCCGGAGACCGGTGGATTCGAACCCCCTGTCGAGCCCGTGTTCGGCGACAAGCGCTTCGATTTGCGCACGCTTCTCCGAAGAAACGCCACTGATGATGAGGTTCTGGTTGGCGGTAAGGCGGAAGTCGCCGTCATGCACTTTGGCGATCTCGCGCAGGCCGGTCTTCATAGGAAACCCCGGTACATCCTTCACGCGACCGTTTTGGATGAAGAGCGTGAGGTGTCCCTTGCCGTCGGCTCCCTCTGTCCAACCATAGCGGTCGCCGGTATGATGGAACTCAAAGGGCCGCGCCTCGCCGAGTTTGTAGCCGAGACGCTTTTCCACCTCGCCGCGGAACCAATCCACCCCGCGATCCGCGATGGTATATTTGAGACGGGCGTGCGCGCGGTTGGAGCGGTCGCCGAAGTCGCGCTGCACAAGAACGACCTTCTCGGCGACATCGACAGCCTGCTCCGGCGGGCAGAAGCCGAGAATATCGGCGACGCGCGGATACGTTGCGGCGGCCCCGTGGGTCATACCCAAACCTCCGCCCACGGTGACGTTGTAGCCAACGATTTTGTCGTCTTCGACGATGGCCATAAAGCCGAGGTCATGGGCGAAAATATCGACGTCATTGCTCGGCGGTACAGCCACGACCGTCTTGAATTTGCGCGGGAGGTAGGTCTTGCCGTAGATCGGTTCTTCCTCCTCTTCGCCTCCGGCAACGCGCTCTTCGTCCAGCCAGATTTCATGGTAAGCGCGGGTGCGCGGCGTGAGGTGGTCGGAAATCGCCTGGGAGAGGCCGAGCGCCTCGGCGTGCACTGCGCTCTGGTAAGGATTGGGATTGCACATGACGTTGCGGTTGACATCGCCGCATGCCGCGATCGTGTCGAGAAGCGCGGCGTTGATCTCCGCGATTGTCTTCTTGAGCACGCCCTTGAGCACCCCGTGAAACTGAAAGGCCTGACGGGTTGTGAGTTTGAGCGTCCCATTGGCATAGGCGTCAGCCAACCGGTCCATTTCCAGCCACTGCTTCGGAGTGGCCACGCCGCCGGGCACCCGCACGCGGATCATGAAGCTATAGGCTTTGTCCAACTTCTTCTTGCGGCGCTCTTTGCGTTCGTCGCGGTCGTCCTGTGCGTAGATGCCGTGAAACTTCGTCAACTGCGCATCGTCCGCCGGGACCGTGCCTGACAAAGGGTCGGCGAGGCTCTCCGCAAGCGATCCGCGCAGATAGTTGCTTGTTTGCTTCAGGCCCTCGTTCTTCGAAAGCTTTGTTTCCTGTCCTGTAGACGCCATTTTAAATCCCGATAATCCCGTGAAAACCACTAATCAATGGTTCATTGGGTAAGATAGTAAAGTATAAACTTCGGTTCAATCCTGAGGCAGCGGATTCTCCCCGGCATCGCCCGCGCCCGGCGCTCCGCCCCCACTCGCCGCGATATACGGCAAAGCGAGCTTTTCGAGATGCTTGGCAACGATGTCGAATTCGAGATTAACGGCACTCCCCTCCCCGAGCGCGCCGAGGTTGGTGACCTCGAGGGTATGCGGAATGAGCCAGACGAAAAATGTCCCCTCGCCGCATCCGCCGACCGTGAGGGAAACGCCATTGATGGCGATGGAGCCCTTCTCCACGACATAGCGCGAGTAGTCGGCGTCGTGCCGGAACGCCATGCGGATGTCAGCACCCTTCCGCTCAATGCTCTCCACCGTGCCCGTGGTGTCGATGTGGCCCGTGACGATGTGCCCGCCCATTTTTCCGCCAAGCGCGACACTGCGCTCAAGATTGACGCCCTCACCCCCGGCAAACGTACCGAAGCGGGTACGGCGCACGCTTTCTTCGAGCAGGTCGAAGGCGAGCCGCCCGCCGCCGTGCTCCACGACGGTGAGACAGCATCCGTCGACAGCCACGCTGTCGCCCGTCGCCACATTATCCGAGGCGAAGCCGCACCGCACGGTTAGGCGCCGCCCCTCTCCAGAGCGAACGAAGCTCTCTACCTCCCCGCATTCCTCGACTATGCCGGTAAACATAAGACGCGCGAACTTAGTCGCCCGGACGGCGGGGTCAAAGCGTTTCGAGGTTAAGCCACGCAAGTTCGTCCGCCGAGAGGCGCAGGCCAAGACCGCGGAGCGAGCCGCGCAACTCCCCCAGCGTGCGAGGGCCGATAAGCGGAAAAGTAGCAAAAGGCTGGTGCAGGACATACGCCAGCGCGACAGCGACGCCGTCGACACCGCGGTCGGCGGCGAGGCGGAGGACACGCTCGCGGCGCTCGAAATTGTCGTCCGCATACCAACAGCGAACGAGTTGCGGATCGTCCTGTTTGTGCGGTGCCGCGCGGTCGGTGAAAAACCCGCGCGCCTGGCTCGACCACGGAAAGAGCGCCGTGCCGGTGGCCTCAAACCAACGCCGGCTCTCCGCGTCGGAAGCGCTCACGCAGCCTCTCCACACCGGGTCGACCATGCGGGCGAGGCTGAACTGGTTGCTCACTGCGGCAAACTCCGGTATCCCGCGTCGGCGCGCATGGCGGTTGGCAGCCTCGACGCGGTCGAGCGTCCAATTGGAACCCCCGTAGACCCGCACGCGCCCAAGCCGGTGCTGTTCATACAAAGCATCGACAAACTCCTCCACCGGCACCTCCGGGTTGTCGCGGTGCATGAGGTAGATGTCGACATAGTCGCTCTGCAGGCGCTCAAGACTCACCGCAAGTTGTTCGCCGATCTTATCTGGAAAGCAGTTGGGTGTGTGCGCGCCTTTGTCGAGGATGACGGTATCTTCACGCACACCGCGGTTGGCCATCCAGTGACCGAGCGTGACCTCGGAAAGTCCTCCAAGGTAGGTGAAAGCCGTGTCAAAGGCGTTTCCTCCATACTCAAAAAACGCATCGAACATAACATCTGCGGCGCGTCCGTCGCGCTGATTGTCGACGCCGAGGATCAGACGGCTCACTGCTTTTTCCAGTCCCGGCAGCGAGCCCCGCGGAATGGTGGGCGCTCGCGAAGCCGGGGCGAGCCGCTGCCCCGACACGGGCAACTTACGGTTTTCCGGACGCTCGAAGTCGTAGATCAGGCCGACGGCTTCACGCCAGCGGTCGAGCGCGCGCATGTTGCCAAGTGTATCCGCATGGCTCATCGCCGGAGCCTCGCCATCGCCGAGGTGCGCGGCCACGGTGTCGGCCTCGATCCCGTAAAGTGGGCGCGGGTCATGCACTCTCAAAACCTCCCGCGCGGCACCGTTACAATGGAGATGGATCTCGCCGTCACCGCCGTCCCGAGCGACCACCCACGGCTGCGGCACCTCCAGCCAGCCCTCCGTTCCCCGCACGCGCACCACGTTGTGCCCGCTCATCCGCACGCCCGCCGTGAGTTGCGCAAGAATGCCGCCGCTAAAGGACAAGCTTGCCACCGCCCATTCGTCCACCCGCGACGCTGCCCCCAACACCCCCGCCCCCGCCACCGCCTCCGGCTCCATGAACGGACGCCCCTGCGCCGCACCCGCGATCAAACGGGCCATCGACATCGGATAGCCGCCCACATCCAAAATCCCCCCTCCGCCAAGCTCTTGGCTAAACAGCCGTCCCCCGAGGTCCATCGCCGCGCGGAAGCTGAAGGAAGCTTCGATCAGCTGCACCTCGCCGATGGCACCGCTCCGGATCAACTCCAAAAGCTTCGCCGTCTGCGGGTGGCAGCGGTACATGAACGCCTCCATGAGAAAGACGCTGTTGCGTCGCGCCGCGTCCACCACCGCAGACGCCTCCGCGTAATTCATCGCGAGAGGTTTCTCGCAGAGAACGTGCTTGCCTGCCTCCGCCGCTGCAATCGCCCAGCGGGCATGCAGCGGATGCGGCGTGCTGATATAGACCGCGTCCACCGCCTCGTCGGCAAGAAGCGCCTCGTAGCTACCGTGCGCATGCTCCGCCGCTATACCGTGATCTTCGGCATACGCCCGCGCCGACTCCAACGAACGGCTCCCCACCGCCGCCAAGCGCCCCGTGCGCGAGCCCCGCACCCCCGCCGCAAATTTCCGCGCGATGTTTCCCGTTCCGAGAATCCCCCACCCCATCCGGCGGCCCGCCGCGTTGCCCCCTTCTGACTTCTTGTCTGCTGCCCGCGCCTCCATCTCTCCACCGCTAAACCGCCCCAGCCCAGAGGCAAGGCTCTTCCCTCGTCCCGCCACAGCCCCCCGCAATATATTTCTCAGACTTAATTTTTTTAAAATTAAACTCAGCGATATTTCTATTGACATAAATCTAGCTCAGCGATAAATTATTTGACAGGTGGGTTTTTGGGCGGGGGCGGCGGGAAGGGGCTGAATCAGCGGTTGAAGCGCTGGCGTGCGGCTTTGGCGGAGGCGCCCATTTCCATCTCTTGGAGGAGGGCGATGACAGCGTCGGGGTCGGCCGGGGAGGCTTCGTCCACGGCGGAGACATCGAGGGAGGTATCAAGACGGGTCATCTCGAGGTTGCGCAGAAGGTCTTCGCGGGCGGCGTGGACGAGGGGTTGGAAACGCTTTGGCTGCAACTCGCCGCTGTGGGCGAGTATGCCCGCGATGTCTTTGTATTGCATGAGCCACTTGGCGGCGGTCTTCGGGCCGACGCCGGCGAGGCCGGGGATATTATCGGAGGTATCGCCGATGAGGGCGAGGTAGTCGGGGATTTGCGAAGGTTTGACGCCGAATTTCTTGACCACAGCACCTTCGTCGAGTTCGCGCCAGCCGAGTTTGGGATTGGCCGTGGGCGGCGGCATCCACTGGGTCACGCGGGGCCGCACGAGTTGGGCGAGGTCTTTGTCGGCGCTGACGACGATGACAGAGTCACCTGCGTCAGCGCGACGCACCGCGCAGGATGCGATCAAGTCGTCCGCCTCCACGCCGTCTTGCTCCACGCCGGCATAGCCCATGGCGCGCGTCCATTGCTTGATCGCGGGAATCTGTTGTTCGAGAGCGGGCGGCGTCTCTTTTCGGTTGGCCTTATAATCGGCGTGGAGGGCGGTCTGCCGCGCGGCGCCGCCGAGGTCGAAGAAGACGACGAGTCGGTCGGGTCCGAGGCGGTCATCCACCCACCAGAGCGAGCGCACCCAGCCGTGCAGTGCGCCTGTGGGGAAGCCGTCTTTTCGCGTGAGGTCCGGCATTCCGTAGAATGCGCGGAAGGCAAGGTTGTATCCGTCGACCAAGGCGATCTTCATCATCCCGCTTCCCTTATCACCCCTTCCGGGCGGCGCGCAACTCTGTCCCGGCGCAAAGCCGCTGGATGTTGGACCGGTGGCGCAGCACGATCATGGCGGCGAGGACGAGGCAGAGGACAGAAATCCACATCGGGTATTTGAAGGCCACGGCGGTAAAGGGCAAACTAACCCCGAGGGTGATGGAGGCAAGAGACACGTAACGCGTGGAGAAAAAAACCGCCAGCCACAGACCGATGCCCACAAGCATGACCCACGGCACGATGACAAAGAGTCCGCCGATGGTCGTCGCGACCCCTTTGCCTCCGCGGAAGCCGAGGAAAACGGAAAAGCTGTGCCCAACAATGGCACTGAAGAGGCAAGTGACGGCGAGCATCCGGCCCATGGAGTGTCCGCCGGAGGCGTGCGCGAGGTCGCCAAACAGCGCGAGGCCGAAGCCGAGGAAAGCCGCCGCCACGCCCTTGAAGGCATCGAGGATAAAGCACAAGTAGCCCGGCCCCTTGCCGAGCGCGCGCAGGACGTTGGAGGCTCCCGGATTTCCGCTGCCGACCGTGAAAATATCGACTCCGTGCGCCCGCGCGATGACCACGGCAAAAGGGATGGCGCCCATGAGGTACCCGCCCGCGGCGGCAAGAAGGAAAGCAAGCAATGGAGTCATCGGAATGTCGGCGTGCAAACCGGGCTTTACCCGGAAACTGAGACGATACCTAGCAGACCCGACTTCTTCGGCGCAAGGAAAAGGAAACCCGCCCCCGGCTGACATGCCGCCCGTTACGGCTTTACACGGCGGCCCTCCGCTCTACATTGCGGCCCCATTAGTTTACTGCATGAAGAGGCCCGCGAACAATCGATGCACCGTTCCGGCGAAGGCGGAAGCGCACCCCGGCGTCTGTCTGCGGGCCTGAATCCACCGCGCATGGAAATCCTGAACGCATATTGGCGCATGGAGTATGTGACCTCTCCCTCGGACGGGGACGCCGGACACGCGAATCCATTTGCGGAGCTGCCCCGCGCGGGCGACGACCGCAAGGCCCTCATCGTCCACCGAGCGGAGCACAACTACCTCGTGCTGAACAAGTTTCCCTACAATCCGGGCCATTTGCTGGCCGTTCCCTATGAGGCCGTGCCGGAGCTAGCCGATCTACCGCAGGCAGCCCGCGCGGAGCTAATGGAACTCGTCGTCTTCGCGCAGGATCTTCTCCGCCGTGCCATGAACCCCGACGGATTCAACGTGGGCATGAATCTCGGCAAAGTCAGCGGTGCGGGGATTCCCGGCCATTTGCACATGCACATCGTGCCGCGCTGGTCGGGCGACACTAATTTCATGCCGGTTATCGGGCGAACGCGCACCCTTCCGCAGGCGCTTGAAGCCACATGGGAAGCGCTCCGCGCCCACCTGCGCAAGGAAACCAAGGATGGCTGATGCCTGAAAAGACACTCTATTTCCAGAGCCCGCGTCTCCTCGCCGAACTATATTGCGGTGACGAAGACCTGCTGCGGGAAGTGGAGACCCGTCTCGGCGCGCGCCTCGTCACACGCGAAGACTGGCTCACCATCGAGGCAGACTCCGCCGCGCTCGCGATGGCGGAGACATTCTTCGAGCTGCTGGAAGCCGCGCGGCGCAACGGACTGCGCGTCACACGCACCGATTTCCGCAATGTCCTGCGCGAGGTGGCGGAGGGCCGCGGCGAGGATCTGCGCGGTGTTTTCGACGCCGCGCGCGTCATCCACCTCCGGCGCAAGAGCGTTATCCCCAAGACAGTCAACCAGAAGAGCTACCTTGAATCGATCGAGAAGCGTTCCGTAGTCTTCGGCATCGGCCCGGCGGGCACGGGCAAAACCTACCTCGCGGTGGCGGCGGCATTGAACGCCCTGCAGCAGGATCAGGTCGAACGGATTATCCTCACCCGGCCAGCCGTGGAGGCGGGCGAGGCGCTCGGCTTTTTGCCCGGCGACCTGACTGAGAAAATCCAGCCTTACCTTCTGCCACTTTATGACGCGATCTACGAAATGCTCGGCCGCGCCGACGGGCGGCGTCTCGCCGGACTGGAGGGCGACCGCGACCGCCGCGACGACCGTCAGGCAAAGATCGAGATCGCACCCCTCGCCTACATGCGCGGCCGCACCCTATCGAACGCCTTTGTCATCCTCGACGAAGCACAGAACAGCACGCCTGAGCAAATGATGATGTTTCTCACCCGTCTCGGCGAAGGCAGCCGCATGGTCATCACCGGCGACAAAACGCAGATTGACCTGCCGCGCCACAAGTATTCCGGGCTCAAGGAAGCCGAACACGTCCTCGCCGGCGTGGAAGGCATTGCTTTCCACTATTTCGAGGGCCGCGACGTTGTGCGTCACCCCATGGTGCAGCGCATCATCGACGCCTACGACGCCTACGAACAGCAGACTGGCGCCCATTCCCCGCGCGAAGTCGCCAAAGACTGACCCGCACCACTTCCCCTCATGGCTGTTTTCCGCAGAACCCGCAAGGAATCCTATCGCCGCCGCCGCATCCAGGCTGCCACCGGGCAGCCCGGCGAGGGCTTTGCCTTTGACCGCCGCGGCCTCGCCAACTCCGGTCTCTTCGCGCTTCTCGCCGTGCTCATCATCGTGGTGTGTTTCACGGGCCTCTCACCGCCCACGCCGGTTATCCGCGAGGGGCAAGTGGCGCGCACGCGTGTCACGGCCGACGTAGAGTTCACCTACCGCAGCGAGATCGAAACACGCGCCCTTCAGGAGGAGCGGGGCCGGCGCGTACCGCCCGTCTACCGTATCGATATGTCGGGCTACGAATCGTTCAAGGAGAGCTTCGAACGTATTTTCGAGGCTCTCCAGACGCATTTCTCGCTGCCCGATGCCGAAGCCGAGCGGCCACGTCCCAACGCCGAGTCCATCGCCGAGGCGCTCCGCCGCGACGACATCCCCAACCCCTACAACCTCAGTCCGGGCGACCTCGCCGTCGTCTTCGGCACGCTTTCGCCCCGTCAGCGCCGCGACGCCACCGAGGAGGCCCTGCACACCCTGCGCGATGTCCTCCGCCAGGGAATCTATGAAATGGACGAAAGTCCCTTCGGCGACGCCTCCGGCCGACTCAGCCGCTTCAACGTTTTCGACGACGAAGGGCGTCTCGACCAAGTGGATATCCAGCCCTACGAAGAGGCGCTCCGCTCGCTGCGCATCAACCTTTCCGCCCTCGACGTGCCGCGCCATGTCTCCATCGCCTATTTCCGCATGCTCCGCGAGGGCCTGCGCCCCAACGTGCGCTTCGATGAAGAAAAGACTAATGAACTCGTTGCGCGCACCCAGGCCGCCGTCGAGCCCGTCACCGTAACCGTGCGCCAAGGCGACACGATCCTCGAGCCGAACTCCCGCGTCTCCGCCCGCCAGGTCGAGCAGCTCGAAGCCTACAGACGCGCCCTGAGGCAGGCCGAAGCGCAGGAGCGAACTCTCGGCCTCGACCCGCTCTTCATCGAACGCGCCCTGCTCGTCATTATCATCGTCCTCGGGGCGGCCCTTTACCTGCGTGTGTCACGCATCTCCATTGCGGACAACCAGCGGATCATCACGTATGCGGGCCTTCTCGTCATCTTCAATCTTTTCATCATCCGGCTGCTTTTTGAATTCCGCACGAGCGGCATCGCCGAGGCCAATCCCGTCCTTTCGACGGTCGTGCCGTTTTTGACGCCGGTGGCGCTCGGACCGATGATCATCACCATGTTGCTCGGCGTTGCACCCGGTGTCCTCGCCGCCGCCTTTATCGGCATCCTCAACGCCATGATGTACGGCAACTCGCTGCACATCCTTGTCGCCAGCCACATTACCGCCCTCGTCGCCATCTACTTCTGCCGCAACATCCAGATGCGCGCGC
This sequence comes from Opitutales bacterium, assembly GCA_007123395.1. Lineage (GTDB taxonomy): Bacteria > Verrucomicrobiota > Verrucomicrobiia > Opitutales > Oceanipulchritudinaceae > SLLG01. The sequence goes on along the minus strand of SKLD01000383.1, from coordinate 2,006 downwards.
GGGTTGTGCGTGCAGGCTTTTTCTCCGGCCTCGTCCTTGCCTCCGCCGCCATTTTCCTCGGCATGCGGGACTCCGTGGAGTGGACCACCGTCGTCTACCAAGTCCTCGCCGCCGCCGGCGCAGGCGCGCTCACCGGCGTCATCGTCGTGGGCATCCTACCCTTCTGGGAAAACCTCTTCAAAGTCTCCACCGACATCACCCTCCTCGAACTCACCGACTTCAACCACCCGCTGCTTCGCCGCCTGCAGATCGAGGCACCAGGCTCGTACCACCACAGCCTCATGGTTGCCAACCTCGCGGAGAACGCCGCTGCCCGCATCGGCGCCAACCCCCTTATTTGCCGCGTCTGCGCCCTCTACCACGACATCGGCAAAATGGTGAAACCCGAGTATTTCACTGAAAACCAGCGCGACGGCTACAACCCGCACATTGAGCGCAACCCCTCCATGAGCGCCTTGGTCATCAAAGCGCACGTCAAAGAGGGCGTCCAGCTTGCCCGTGAATACAAGCTCCCGCGTGTCATCATCGACGTCATCCGCGAGCACCACGGCACCAGCCTCATCCAATATTTCTACTACAAGGCCCTCGAACAGCAACGCGTCTCCGCCCTACCCGACTCGCCCATGCCCAACGCCCCGCGCGTCGAACTCGACAAAGTAAACGAGGACACCTACCGCTACGAAGGGCCGCGACCGCACTTTGTCGAAAGCACCCTCATTATGCTTGCCGATTCTGTCGAAGCGGCCGGTCGCTGCCTGCGCAAAGTCACCCCGCAGAGCATCGATGAACTGCTCGAAAAAATCTTCCAGCAACGGCTTGAAAACGGCCAACTCGACGATGCTCCCCTTACCATCCGCGACCTTGCCGCCGTGCGCGAGAGCTTCTCCTTCACCCTTCTCAACATGCTCCACGCGCGCATCGAATATCCGGACAATCCGGAGGCCGAGCGCAAAGCCCGCAAACGCGCCGCACGCAAGAGCGCCAGCCCCTTTGCCGAAGCCGCCGAGCGCGCCGCCGCCCGTGAAACGGGCGGCACGCCACCCGTCCCGCCGGAAAGCGAACCGACCCCGAAAAGCGAAAGCGGCGGTGAAGAGCCGGAGCCTGCCTCCGCCACGCGCCGGGGAGGCGGTGACTGAGCCAATGCCCGCCGCCCCCCGCAACGTCGAGGCCGTCTCTGATGTCCCCGGCTTCGCATGGGACGACCGCGCTCTCGTCCGCATGTTCGCCGCGCTCGACGAACACCCCCTTGCCGCCCGCGCGCCGGTCGGCACGATCGCCCTCGCCTTTCTCGACAACCGAGCTTCCGCCGCACTTCACCGGGATTTTTTCGCCGACCCCGCGCCCACCGACGTCATGACCTTCCCCGGCGAACCCGACGAGGACCACGCCGGCGACATCGCCGCCGACATCGAAATCGCCCGCGATGAAGCCTCCGCCGCGCGCTGGTCCCCCGACGAAGAACTCACCCTCTATCTTGTCCATGGCTGGCTCCACCTCGCCGGCTTCCGCGACGATACACCCGAAACCATTGCGGACATGCGCGCCGCCGAGCGAGACTTGCTAGCCCACCTCCGCGCCCGCAACGCCCTGCCCTCCTTCACTTGGCGGTGACCGCCCGTCCGCACTGCGTTCCGCGACCCGGGCCCCGCTTTGCATGGTAAATCGTTATAGTTTTGCAAATACAGCACAGTAAAGCATTCCCCATTCGCTATGGGAACCTTGCAATGACAACGGGGACGCTGCTTGCGGTTGCCGCCTTTGCGCCCGCTGTCGCAGAGACATTCACAATCCGGATTACAACGGTTCTCCCGTGCCGCGGTAAACGAAGGTCCGGATCTCTGTCATCGCCTCCATGGCGTAGCGGATCCCCTCGCGGCCCGTGCCGCTGTCTTTGACGCCACCATAGGGCATATGGTCGACGCGCCATGCCGGCACTTCGTTGATGAGGACACCCCCGACGTCGAGAGCATCCCACGCCCGCATGGCCCGGTCGATGCGCGGCGTGA
>SKLD01000108.1 GCA_007123395.1 Opitutales bacterium | reverse complement strand
CCGCTTGCGGCGACACCGGCAAACGCGGACAAGAATGTCCGCTCTCCGCCCGCGCTTCACCGGAGAGGGGACATTCCTGTCCCCGGCCACGGCGGAGGCGCAACCTCCCACTGCAACTCCCGCCCGCCCGCGTACGGCCGCGGATCCATGCCGCCGCTCCCCATCCGCCGCAGACGGGGACAGGTGCCGGGCCGCTTGCGGCGATTCGGCAAACGGGGACAGGTGCCGGGCCGCTTGCGGCGACACCCGCAAAGCCCATGTCCGCTCTCCGTCCGCGCCGTGCCCGTGGCAACATCCCGGTCACGCCCCGGTCGCGTCCGTTGTTGGCCTTTCTCTACTCCAGACGCCGTTACTGATCGCTCAATTGTCTGCCTCCCCCGCCTCCTCCGCGCGATCGTTCGGGTGCCTGAATCTGGTCTGCCGTATGGGTCGCCCGCGATCGCGCCAAGGCGAAGAGAATCTCGGAGGAGACGCCGTGGTGACGGGCGAACTCGTTGATCGACATTGTCGGATCCTTGACCGGATAGCCGGCTTCCTCGAAGGCGCTCATCATGTCCGCGAAGGAAACACCGGCCCAAGCCGCAAAACTCGGTAGGTTTGCCTCCTGGACCCAGGTCGAGGGCGCCCGTGTCACGCGGTCGGCCGTGCGCTTCTCCCAGTAGTCTTTGATTGTCGTATTGACTTTTTCGACCGCGCTGAAGGGCGGTAACTCACTGATCGTTCCGGCGGCGACCATGACGGTCAGAATGCCGGCCGCCGCGAGTTCCCGCAGGCGGGCACGGGGCCTCGCAGGGCGCGAACACACGTAGTTCACCAACACCCGCCAGTTGAAGATTATATGGAGAACGACGACCGCCAAAAACAGGACCGCCGCCGCCATGTGCAGGTCGGACCATTGCTCCTTGTCCAGACCCAGGACACTCCATTCCGTCCAATTCGCCACGCGTCCGCGCGGCGCCACGTAAAGCACCACACCGGAAACAACCATTACCAGAAAGGCGAATCCGCTGCCGAGGGAGGCAAAGCCGCGCCAGTTGAAGCGGTGTCCGCGCGTGTAGTGGGTAATCTCATCTCCGGGGGCCACCCCGGCCTTCGGGCAAAGAGGGAGTTCTTGTTTCATGCAAGCGTACTTATTCCCGGAAACACGCGTTTCTTACACCCCCTCGCTCACATTGTTCGAAATATCGGCAGAACCGCAGCTTTGAGGGAGAAAAGCTGTAAGGTTTCCGGCTCCTCGGGAGTAGGGAGAAGGTATGTACGATCCAATCTTTGATGGTGATCCCTGTGCAATGAGCGCGGGAATCACTGTTTTGATCCCCGCCTTCAACGAGGCGGAGAGTATCCGTGATACTGTCGAGAGCTTGCTTGCGCAGACCGTGCGACCGACGGCGATTATTGTCATCGACGATTGCTCGACCGACGGCACTGCGGAGGCGGCGCGCGCGGCTGGAGCCACCGTAGTTCGCCCGCCGGAAAACACCGGAAGCAAGGCCGGCGCGCAGAACTTCGCGCTTCCTTTTGTGCGGACGGAGTGGACCATGGCGATCGATGCGGACACGACGCTTGCACCGGATGCCATGGAGAAACTCATGGTCGGTCTGGAGGACAAGGAGGTCGCGGCAGCCAGTGGGTTTGTCGTGCCGCGTCACGTCAGGACCGTTTGGGAACGGGGGCGCTACGTGGAGTACCTATTCGCCTTCACCTTTCTCAAAGCGGTACAGGATTTCTTTGGAAAGCCATTGATCGCATCCGGCTGTTTTTCCGCCTACCGCACCGATGCCCTTCGCCAGCTCGGCGGCTGGTCGAACCAGACGATGACGGAGGATATCGACCTGACGTGGCGTTTCTATTTCGCCGGCTGGCGGGTGCGTTTTGTGCCGGACGCCGTGTCCTACCCGATCGAGCCGCACGACTTTGGGTTCATGCTCAAGCAACTGCGACGGTGGTCGCACGGCTTTGTCCAAAATGTCCGGATACACTGGCGGCGTGTTCTCGCTGTTCCGACCTTGCGGATGATTGTCGCGGTCGCCGCGTGGGATGCGATGGTCGCCTCACTCGCCCTAGTCGTGCTCCTGCCGCTGATGATCGTCCTCTTTTCGGCCCCGATTCTCCTCATGGCCTACGTGTCCGACCTGCCGGTGATCCTCGCGCCGATCCTGCTCGGCGCCATCCGCCGCGGCGAGACGGTGCGCGCCTTGGCGAGCATCCCAGGATTTCTCGTGCTGCGGGCCGTGAATGCATTTTTTCTACTGGAAGCGATTTGGTCGGAGTTGATCGTCGGTCGCCCGTTGAGGCTCTACGAGAAAGGACACTAGAATGGGCATCCCTGTCATCACTGCAATCAGCGTCATCTTCTACATTCTGATAGCCCTGGCGATCCTTCCGGTCGCGCGGATACTACAGGTATTCCGGGGACGCCCCCGCGGTGCCGGGCGGCCCCCCGCGTTTCCCCTTCCGGTTCTTGCCTTCCTGATGTTGATTGGAATATTCGGAGGCGGTTGGCTCATTGTCAGGCTGGCCGTGGTCCGGCTCGCCGAGGTGCTGCCAAACATCCGCAATCTGCTGCCACGCGACGGCGATGAACTTGTCCTGCTCGGAATCGGTGCCGCCAGCATTACGGGGACGCTGATCCTTGTCCTGACGGCCGTCGAGATTCTGAGCTGGTTTTACGCCGAGCGGGGACCGGTAAAAGCAACTTGCACGGTCGATCACAGGCTTCTGCCAACCAACTTGATTCACGGAGGCGTCCGTTCCGGCAAACAAAACGGAAAAATGTTTAGGAAGCACGATCTCCTGACTCAGGCAAATTCCCAAACCTGCCTTGCGGCACAGGCATCAAACACGGGCCTAGAAGTTCAAATGCAAAGGGCACGCAGAGAGGGCCCGCCCTGCAGGAGGCAACAGTCAAGGAGTGCTTGACAGCGATTCTCCCGCTTCCTCCCTCCAACACTCCAAAAACCCACCTGCCCACCCATCCGTCCCCCGTGCCTCGCTAAAGCTTCAGCCTACACTCTCCCTCTTCCTCTTCCTCTCCACGCACCCCGTAGCGACGGAGCCCCGCCTCCGTCGATTCAAATCCCCCCTTGGAGGACGCATCTCCCGATGCGTCACCTGCCGCTGGAAAGCCCCCAAGCCGCAATTATCCCCTCCCAGACCCCGTCGAATCTTCGCGGAAGATTCGCTACGTAGAGACGGAGCCCCGCCTCCGTCGACCCAACCGCCAAACCATCCGGCCCTCCAACCTATTTTCATCCATTGCGCCCCACGCTTGGGATTTGCCCCTCCCTTCTCCCTCTCTCTTCAGAAAGGCCCCGCGATTCTTCCTTACATACCCTAATCCCAACGTAGCTGTCTTTGCTTAGGTAAACTATATTAGGTAATAAAACATCAATATTTTATTGCAATAAGACCCGCGCATCCTATTCTTGCCTCCAGCAAATCCAGCGCACCTCTGTGCTGATTTCCCGGTGGTTTCCGCCGGTGCCTGTGAGTGGGGGGCTGTCGTGAAAAACGGGGCATATTGGAGACTCCATCCGCCCGCTGTCCGGGGCGCATCGTTTCGCGCGTACGGATGCCACGGTATGGTGCCCACGCTGTTTCGGCAGGCGGTTGGTTTCCGCGCGAAGGGCAACCGGCGTTTCCGTTCCGGAAAGGAAACATCATGAAAATCTATAAATCTTCCTG
>SKLD01000559.1 GCA_007123395.1 Opitutales bacterium | reverse complement strand
TGCGGGCCAACCGACGAGTCCACTTGGCTCGACGGAGGCGTGGCTCCGTCGCTTCGCAGCGAAACTTCCGCAATGTTTCGGCGATAGGACGCAGCGGGAGACCCTGAACGGCTTCCCGCAGGCACCCATTTCAGTCACCGGACTTTCCCCAGTCCTTCAGGCACGCGGTAACTCCCTTCAGTGAAAATACCTCTCCTGCGAGTGGCTGCGACATGCATGAGTATCCGTAACCGGCGTTGCAGCATCGTGAACTCGATGGATTCCTACCTTTCGGCACCGGACGCCCCGCTCGTGGGTTGCGCTTGTCGGGCCCTGTTTCTGCGGCGCTGACGGAGGTTGGACACGATCATCGCAAACGGCAGCAGCAGCAAAACAAGGGGAACCAACGAAAGCCTGTGCGTTTCTCCCTCGACCGTCACCGTGGGATTCACGAGAGCGAAGGCACCGAGAAAACCCAGCGCATAGACCCAAATCGTTCCCATCTTCCGCAATCCATACTTCTTTCCAGACCGATCCCTCGCCTGGGAGGTGATCAAGAAGAACACGGCCAATACGCACGCGACGGCAACAATGCTTCCGGTGTCCATGACTTCACCAATCCAATCCCCGTGGACAGAACGCGCAACACCATTCAGCGGGCTGCTGTTGCCCATGGATCAACAAGTATATCACTGAGGTGTATCTGTAAATAATTTACCTATGAAATAAATTTTTCGTCAACAAATTAAATTATGAGATGAGTTTTGGCGTCAACAGATATTACTCTGAGCTAGTTTTGCTGGGCCTGCGACGGGAGCATTGACCACGGGTCGGCGGCGGGCATGCTCGCGGATCATGGGATTCTCCACGTTGGAACTGTGCGCGGGGGCGGGCGGCCAAGCCATCGGTTTGGAACGCGCGGGTTTCGCGTGCGCCGCCGCCGTGGAGATCGACCCGCACGCCTGCGCCACGCTGCGCGCCAACCGCCCGGCGTGGAGTGTCCTCGAGGGCGATCTTCGTTCCTTCGACACCCGGCCTTACCGGGGTGTCGAACTCGTCGCGGGCGGTGTCTCGTGTCCTCCCTTTTCCGTGGCGGGCAAGCAACTCGGGGGCGACGACGAACGTGATCTGTTTGTTTCCTGAGGCGCTCCGCGTAATCGAAGAGGCGCAGCCAACCGCAGTCCTTCTCGAGAATGTCCCGGTTTCGCCGCCGCGAAGTTCACGGACTACCGCCGTCGGCTCCTCGCGCGCCTGCATGCCATGGGCTACACGGCGGACTGCCGGTTGCTCAACGCTTCCGGATTCGACGTTCCGCAACTGCGTCCACGCTTCGTCCTCGTGGCCATGCGGGAGCGCTATGCAGAACGGTTCGAGTGGCCGGTGGCCGCATCCCGAACCTTGCGAAACGACGGTCGGCCGCCTCCTCGCCGATCTCATGGGGGCCAACAACTGGCCGGGTTGCGCGCGGTGGGTGGGCAAAGCCGACGGCATCGGTCCGACGATTGTAGGCGGTTCGAAAAACACGGCGGCGCGGGCCGACTTTCGGGCCGCGGCACCGCGTGGGGACGACGCCGCCGGGACAGCTTGGACGGATGCGGCGTGGGCGGGCTCGGCGGTTCCGGGGGCAGGATGGCCGCCCGGCTTCCTGCGGGGACCGGAATCTTCAAACGCTTACAAATGGAACGTGCCGTGAATTTCTTGATCTCGCAATGCAGGGGAACGGCTTGAACCTCTCAATTACCTGGATTTCCCCATATGGAGTGACTTCCGCCCTCCAGCACCTGACAGCAACCGTGGTCGCGCAAATCCGCCAACAGTGCCGTGATTTTCATAGCGAATTCCTACTCCACGTAGCGGTAGTCCGCTTGGTAGGCGCGGGCGAAGCCGGGGGGGCTGAGGCGGGTCATCTTGCCGGTGTGGGTGTCGAGGACCATGAGGTAGTTGGCCGTGGAGGTGCGGCGGTTGAAGATGAGGTGGCGTCCGTCGCGCAGCCAAATGGGATGCACGGCGTCGCCCGCGCCGCGGGTGACGACCTCGCTGCGGCGATCGCGGAAGGAGTAGACACAGACGACGAACTGCCCGGCCATGGCGGCGGTGAAGGCGATCTTGTCGTCGTCGACGGGATTCCATGAGGGCTCGGTGCAGTGCCGGCTGATGTCGGTGGGTACGCGCGTGGGGCGGCCGCCCGACGCGTCCATGGTGAAGATCTGGGGGCGGCCCGGCGCGTCGGAGGCGAAGACGAGGCGGCGGCCGTCGGGCGACCATGCGGGATCGGCTTCGAGTGCCTCGGTGTGGGTGAGGCGGCGGAGGTTGCGCCCGTCGGGATCGCTCACGTAGATCTCGGCGTTGCCCGAGCCGCTGAGGACCATGGCGACGCGGCGGCCGTCGGGGCTGAAGGTGGCGCCGGTGTTGGTCCCGCGGAAGCCGGCGAAGACGGTGCGCCGGTTGTTGCGAAGGTCGATTTTGTAGAGGTCGGGAAAGTCGTTGCGGTAGTAGCTGGTGTAGAGGACGGTGTTACCGTCGGGCGAGAGCGTGGGGAGGAGCGCCTTGGCGCGGTCGCGGGTGAGCTGACGGGCGTTCTGGAAGAGCAGGTCGGAGACATAGACTTCGGACGCTCCCGTGCGGGTGGAGATGAAGGCGATGGTCCCTGCGAAGAAGCCCGGGATATCGAGGGTGCGCTGCACGGCGTAGTCGGCCGCGCGCATGAGCGCGTGCGTCGAGTCGCGCCCGTCGACCGCGCGGCGCAGCAGTTCCTGTCCCCCGCTGCGGATCCGCAGCTCGACGCGGCGCTCGCGGACCGGCTCAAAGTCGAAATGGAAGTGCACGTCGCCGCCGGAGCGCAGCTCGTAGCCTCCGTGCAGCCCGAAGGCCGTCTGCGCGAGGCGCTCCGTCGCGCTGTCGGGAGACGTCACGCGGATGCGGAACTCGGCGCGGGCGCGGCCCTCGATGACGCCGAGATCGCCGTCCTGGGCCTGCGCCGGAGGCGGCGCGGAGAAGACGGCGAGGGCAGCCAAGGCGAGGCCGGCGTGGAGAAAGGTCCTCACGGAGCGGAGTGAATTGCGGGCGGCGGCGGAACTACGCGGAAAAAACATACCGTGTGTGTAGAGGAAAGTCCGCCCGATGCAAACCGCGAACTGCGATGCGGCGTGCGATTTATTGCGGGCGGCGGACACAATTGCCCTCGACCGCCGGCCGCAGCCCGCTTCTTATATGCCACCGTGGATAAGGAAACGATTCGTGAAGCCCTGAAGCAGGTGAAATATCCGGGATTCAGCCGGGATATTGTCTCATTCGGCCTTGTGCAAGATATCGAGGTCGGGGATGACGGCACCGTTATTGTGCGCGTGGCTGTGACAACGTCCGACGCAAAAGCTCCGAAAGCTATCAAAGACGACGCCGAGGCGGCGCTCCGCGCTGTGCCGGGGGTAACATCCGCGCAGGTCGACATCACCGTGTCCGCGCCGAAGGGTGCGGGGGGCGCGGCGGCCGATCCCGGCGGACGGCCCAAACGCCTCGAGAAGGTCAAAAAGATTATCGCCGTGGCGAGCGGCAAGGGCGGCGTGGGCAAGTCGACGTTTGCCGTGAACCTCGCCTGCGCGCTCGAACGCCTCCTCGCGGACGACGGCAAGCCGGGCCGCGTCGGCGTGCTCGACTGCGATATCCACGGCCCGTCCGTGCCCCTCATGATCGGCGTGGGACAGCAACCGAC
>SKLD01000232.1 GCA_007123395.1 Opitutales bacterium | reverse complement strand
CCGGTGGATCTCTCCCCGGACCTCACCCATTCCGTGACCGTCGGCTTCCACGCCGGCGCCGAGGTCACCGCCCTTTGGATCAACCCGGCGGATACCGAAGCTGCGCCCGACGTCTACCTCACCGGCACAGGCACCAACAACGGCATCCGGCGGGTGAACCTGCGCCTCTACAACGCCGACGGAGAAGGCGGAACAACCAACCTCGGCGTCTTCATCCTCGACAACCTCTCCTTGTACGCCGCTGATCCCGCGCTCGCCGCCGCCACGGCCAACCCGTCCGGCGACGGGCTGACCAACCTGCTTAAATTCGCCCTCGGTCTCGATCCCCGTGTGACGACGGCGGATAAGGCCCCGCGCATCGTCCGTGAGAACGGCGGGCTCGCCTTCCACCACACCCGCAATCCCCTCGCCGAAGGGGTCGAAATACGCTTGGAAACCAGCGAAGATCTCACCGATTGGTCGCCGTATGCAGGCGCACCGGAAACCGTCACCGAGGGCTCCCTCGAAAAAGTCAGTCTGCCCATTTCAATTGGCCCGGAAGGCAGAAAGCTCTTCCTGCGCCTTCGCGTGTCCCCTGTGCCGTGACGGGCTGCGGCCACAGGGCGTGCGGAACACGTCGGCTTCGAAAGTAACGTCGTTGATGGGGACAACGAATCCCGCACCTTTGCAAACAGGGAACGCAGGAACTTCGTTCAGCAATGCGAACCCAAGCAAGCTCGTTTCCGTTCCTCCGTTGCATGAGGAAACATTCAACAATGCGAAAAACCTCTCGTTTGTGACCACGCGCAAGCCGACGTTTATTTGGAGTTCTGAATCCTTCCCGTATTCATCGGGATCTGTGGAAACCTCAAAGCAAAGTAGTTCATGAAAGAAAAAAGCAAAATAATCGCACTCTTCACCATCGGCGTGTTCGCCGCTTCGAGTCTTGTCGGCGCGGTCCTCGTCGCGGATGGCTTCGACTACGACGACGGCCCCCTCGCCGGACAGGGAGACTGGGCTCGCGGGGTGAACAACCCGACATCCGACAATCCTTCCGACCACATCGCTGTGCAGGATGGATGGGTCCGCTTCGACTGGACGACAACAGATTCAATCAACAACGTCGTGCGCCAAATTTGGCCGACCGGGGACGCTGTGGAAACCGGCATGATCTACGCGATCTTCGACTTCCGGGCAACGCAGGCACCGCAAAGCGAAAGCGACGTGCGCCCCGGCTTTCTCTCCTTTGGCGACGGCACCGGCAACCAACAGCGGGGCTTTGTTGGTCTACAGCCCGGATCGGAGCCGGACACGCTGCAACTCGGCGTCGCACCCGCGACCCAACTCGGCACCGGCTATACCTACGCCACGGATCTCTCACTAAACACTGTCTACACGGTAATGGTCGGATTTGACACGGAAAACCAAGACACCTCGTTGTGGCTCGGCACGACAAATCCAAACGCGGTCCCTGCCATAACCGTCGCCGGATCCGGTTCGAATAACGGCATTCGCCGTCTGAATCTACGCCTGTATAACTCCGACGGCGCTGGCGGAACAACCAATCTCGGCATCTTCGAAATCGACAACCTCGTCGTCACGACAATCCCTGAGCCGCGCGTCTACGCGGCCCTCGCCGGTTTGCTCGCAATGGGGCTCGTCCTCCTGCGCCGCCGCAGGCGTTGAGAAGATACATTTTTTTTCGGTTCACGCCGGGCCGCCCGTGTTTTCGCGGGCGGCCTGTTTTTTTTTGCTACGTTACAAGAGACTAGACTCTGCATCCCGTAGTTGAAAGATGCCACAGCGGAATCTCTTTGCGCCTCACGCCGCCTTTGTGCCGGTCAACGATGCGGTCAACGATGTGAAAGATGCTCCGCTTGAGCGCTGCCGTCGCTTTGATTTCTCCTTTAGACCGAGCCTACCTATCCTCCGCGACGTGGGCGTTCCTAGAATCCCAACCATTAAAATCCATGAAAAAGCTACTCGCAGCCTCTACCGCCCTGTTGGCAGCCCCGCTTCTGAGCGCATCCGTGTTGCTCGATGAAGACTTCTCTTATTCCGACGGTCCGCTGGCCGGACAAGGCACGTGGGCGCGCGGGCCCAGCAGCCCGGCCTCGGACAACCCGTCGAACCATATCGTCGTGTCGGACGGCGCCGTTCTGTTCGACTGGACGACGGCGGCGGCGATCAACAACCTCGTGCGCCACATCTGGCCGGCGGATGAAGCTGTCGAGGGCACGATCTTCGCCGCCTTTGATTTGGTCGTGACGACGGCGCCCCTGTCGGCCCCGGAGGTGCGCCCCGGTTTCTTCAGCTTCGGCGATGGAACGGGCAACCAACAGCGGGGCTTCGTGGGGATTCAGGCGGGCTCGGTGCCCGGCACCTTCAATCTTGGAATCTCCAACAACTCGCAACTCGGCGGCAACTTCACGTTCGACACGGAAGACCTTTCGCCGGGCACGGTGTACCGGGTCATGGTGAGCTTCAATTCGTTCACAACCGCCACGCGCCTGTGGATCGACACGACCAACCCACAGGATGCTCCCCGCGTCGCCATCAGTGCCGCGACCACGAGCAACTCTCTCCGCCGGGTCAATCTGCGCATGTTTAACTCCGACGGCGACGGCGGCACGACAAACCTTGGCGTCTTCACGCTGGACAACCTTGTCGTGACGGCCGGAGAGCCGGAAGAACCCCCGCCGCCGACCGTGCTGCCGTATGAAGATGCCTTTGCTTATATGGACGGGCCGCTCAGCGGGCAGGGATCCTGGCAACGCGGCACCGCCGATCCCACTCCGGACAATCCCTCGGACCACATTGTCGTGGAAAACGAACAGGTGAAGTTCGACTGGACCATCACGGAGCCCCTCAATCACGCCGTGCGCTTGCAATGGGAGGACGAGGAAATGACCTCGGGCATGATTTACGCGGCCTTCGACCTGCGGGTGACGCAGGTGCCTCAACCCGCCGTGGAAGCGGCTCCCGGCTTCATCTCCTTTGATCGCAGCGGCGGCGGACAGCTGCGCGGCCATGTCGGCATTCGCGCGGGCGACCAACCCGGCACATTCCAGCTCGGGATCTCGCCCAGTTCGCAATTTGCCATCAACTTCACCTTCGCCCCACAGAATCTGAGCCCGAACACGACATACCGCGTAATGGTCGGTTACGACGCGGCAACCTCGGAAACACGTCTGTGGATCGGCGGCGACAATCCCGCCGCCGTCCCCGCCGCCACCGCCATCGGGAATCCCAGCGTAGGCGTGCGACGGATCCAGTTGCGCATGTACAACACCGATGGCGGAGAGGGCACGACCAACCTCGGCGTCTTCTATCTCGACAACCTTGTCGTGGGAACCATGGAGACGACGCTCGTGCCCGTCCTGCACCTCGCCCGCGTGGCCGAAGGCCTGCGCGTCGAGTGGGATCAAGCACCCGGCCAGTCGACCTCCTTGGAATACAACAGCGCCCTTGAGGGCGCTTGGATGCCCCTCGACACCTTCGAGACCGACGTCGAAGCGGAGCGTATCCAGTTTACCGACACATCTTGGGACGGAATCACGCCGCGCTTTTACCGGCTCGAAGTCCAGTAAGCGGCCCATCCGCGCCTCGCTAAAGCTTCAGCCTACGATGGGTGCCCCGTAGCGCGACGCTTCAGCGAGCGACCAGCGCCAGCAACAACCACCAGTCCTTCATGAAACAATTACTTCCTGCCGTTTTT
>SKLD01000304.1 GCA_007123395.1 Opitutales bacterium | reverse complement strand
GGCGTGATCGTGACCATTTCCTCCCTGATCTGTGCGATGGCTCCCGGTGAGTCCGTCGGATGATCGAAGAAGAAGGTCTCGATCCCCGCGTTGGAGGGCGAGCTGAAGACCCATCCGTGAATGGCCACGGGCGGGACGTTGCGGAAGCCGTTCTGCACGACAACGAGGTGGGGCGGGGGCGTGCTGATCCCGATAGTCCAGACCTCCTCGGCGGCGATTTCGACCATCTCTTGGAAGATCGCAACCTGCTCCTCCAAGGTGGGGGCCGCTTGGGCGGCAACGAAGAGTTCCATGTTTCGGCGCAGGGGGCTGCTCGGCTCCGGCTCGATACCGGCGGCTTCGGGATCACCCCAAAGGCCCCCGCTTACAAACCAGAGGGCATAGGCCGTGGCGAAGGCAGCCGCGGAGGTCACGGGCGCGAAAGTGCGGGGCTCCTGCAGCGGCTGGTGTTCGCTCTCCCCCGTCCAGATGGTGAAGTCGGCCGTGCCGGCCGCTCTTTTCGCGAAAAAGAGCGCGCGGGCACGTTCCCGCTGCACGGCGCGGATGCCCACCCGTGCCCAGTCGTCGATGACAAACTGCGCCGGTCCCTCGCCCGTGAAGGCGGTGAATTTCATGAAGAAGGTCAGCCGCGTGCCGTCCGGCAGGGTGCGCATACCCTCGCGGTCGCGGTTGGTGAGGCCGAGACTATCGAGGAGAGCGTTGGCACGCTCGGGGTCATATTCGATGAAACTGTTGCGGAAAACTTCGCTCTGAAAGGGTGAGAGGGGGCCGGGATCGGGCTGCGCGGGCACGCCCACGCCGCTGTAGAGGGCACTGATGATGTTTTGCCGGTTGATGGCGAGGGAGAGCGCGCGGCGGAAGTCCCGCTCGCGCAGGAGGTGCCCTTTCGCCTCCGTCACCGGGTCGTCCGCCCGCCGCGTGAGATTGGGGAAGATGAGCCAATCGGAGCGCGTGGCCGGATACCAATGGAGAACGTTGTAGCCTCCGGATGCGCGGCCCTCCATGAGCATCGTGTAGTTATCGAAGCGCAGGCCGCGGTCTTGCATGGAAGGATCACCCGCCGCTGTGGCGATCGGCAGGAGAAGGGGCGCGCGGACATCGAAGAGAATCCGGTCGATGTAGGGAAGTTGGTTGCCCTCCGGGTCCACCGCCCAGAAATACGGGTTGCGCACAAAGCTCTCGGGCGGGGTCGTGCGGTGGGTGCGCGGAACCCACGGCCACATGCGCGGATGCGCGGGATTCCGAAAATCCATCTGGCGGAAGTAGAAGGCGCGGCGGGAGTTGATCCCGGAGGCGCGCATGCCCGCTTCAATGATTTCATCATCCCCGAAATCCGGATGGAACTGTTTGAGGAAATGGCGGGGGGCGAAGGTGGCCCGCCCGTCGGCGAGGCGGGCGAGAAACGCACCGTAGGGCCCGGGGAACTCGAAGCGCACGGTATAGCGGTCCACCTTCACCACCCGGCCCGGCTCTCCCCGCACCTCCATCCATGAGGGCGGGGCGGGGTCGAGTGTGAGGCGCTCTTTCTCCCACCAATAGATGAAGTCGTCCGCCGTGAAGGGATGGCCGTCCGACCAGCGGGCTCCTTCCCGGAGATAAAAGGTCCACTCGCTGCGGTCTTCGTTGGTGGACCAGCCCCGCGCCAAGTGGGGGCGGATGGGGTAGCCCATGGGGGACCAGCGGACAAGGCCCGCACCGGAGAGGCGGTTTGCGATGATATTGGAATCGCCCATGGAACTGGAAAGGCGCATCCAAGTGCCCCCGTAGTTGCCAATCGCTTCAAAGCCTTCGAGGACGAGCGGCTGTGCCCCGACGCGCTCCTGCACGGACGGTATGCGCTCTTCTTCGACCAACTCCCGTAAAATCGGGGACTCACCGCGCGGCCACCAAGGCGCCGCTTCGCCCTCGCTGTAGTCGACGTCCCGCTGAATGACCGGCGGTTCGTCCGGCACGTTTAGTCCGGCGCGTGCCTCGGCGTAGAAAGCCGCTTCCGGCGGGGTCGGCGGGAGACCGCTGACGATGTCCGGACGCAGTATCCAGCCCCAGATGAGGAGCATAACGATTAGCCCCGCTGTCGCTCCCGTGAGCCAAGCGGCCACCCCGCCCATGGGGCGCAGCTTTTCGCCCGCGGCCCATGGGGAGGGGTTCGCTTCGGCGTCCGGGGGCAAACGGCTTTGTTTTGCTGATGGGTTTGGCTTCATTTTCGAGCGCTATAGATTAACCCTTGGCCTTTGAGGGACGGCCTCTGCAAGGAAAATTTTCCGCAAATCCAGGACGTTACCGGTTGGCGGGGGCAAGCCGATAACGGTTTCTCCACCTTGCCGAGGCGGCCTTTGGGTGTGCCCGCGAGGTAGTAATATCCCGTTCGCCCCCGTAGCGACGGAGCCACGCTTCCGTCGACCCCGGCACGAAACCGGTTGGCGCGGGCAAGGCGGGCAGGATGCGGATGTACCCCTCGTGGCTTTGCAGCAGCATTTCGACCACCCCGGCCATGACGCAGAGGTTGCCGTTGGTCCGGTTACTGATGCTTCCGAACCGCCGTGCTACGGACCCTTAAGAGCCTTGACCGACGGAGCTTTTCCGAGCGTGTTGCCGAGGCTGAGGGTCGTATCAAGGGTGATCGTGATGGTGGTGCATTCCGGGTTGGCCAAGCGCCGCTGGATCAACTCCGGCACGATATTGCCCACCAAATGAAAGGGCAGCTCGACACACGTCACCCTCTCTTTGGCCTTCGGGTCGATATCCGCCGTCAGATAGGCCACGACCGACAGATCTTTCGGGACCCGCAACCCGGCGGCTCTCAACTCACGGATGGCGGTCAGGGCGATCGGATTGGAGACGGTGACGAGAGCTGTGACGCCGTGCTGTTTGCGAAGTTTGAGGAACTCCCTGACCACCCGCTTGGCGGTGTCCACTGAGGCAAAGACCGGCGCTTTGCAGGTGCGGCAGTGCACCTTGAAACGATCATCGGGCCAGCCCAGACCGAGCGTCTGCCAGGCCGCGTAACGGCTGCGGGTAAAGTTAAAGGCCTGCCGATCAATGGCGTTCAACGGGTCATAAAATGCCTCCGCGACGGTTGACCTGTGGAGGTTGGAAATATCGGGCGCGATCCACGCCACTTTGCGGTGACCCTTTTGCATGAGCGCGTTCGCGAGCAGGGCGGCGGATTTTTGTTCGTTGAAATAGACGCAGTCAACCCCCGGTTGCACGTCGTGGGAAATGGCATATACGACGGGTGCTATCTCTTGCAGCCGCTCCATCCATTTTGAGGGAATCACTTGCCGGAGGACGATGCCGTGTATCCGCTTGCGCGGAAACTTTTGCATAAGATCCTCCAAATCGACCGCATTGATCGTGGTGAGTTCGCCCTTCTCCTCTTCGATTCGCTCCCGCAGGCCGGTGAGCATGCGCGTTATATGGACGGTCGGCTCCAGCCCGTTCGGGCCGGCGAAGTTCACCAGAACGACGCTCAGCTTGTGCTCGCGGTTGCTGATCCGGCTCTTCCGCGCAAAAATAATACCCGCATGCCGCGCATACCCCAGTTCGTCCGCTATCCTCATGATCCGTTCGTGTGTCGCCGCGTTCACCCGCCCGACGCCGCGGATCGCCCGCGAGACGGTCACTATACTCACCCCCGCCCGTTCTGCGATATCCATCAGACTCGGTTTCTCGCTCATTGTTATTTCTAAAATCGGCTCTTCC
>SKLD01000487.1 GCA_007123395.1 Opitutales bacterium | reverse complement strand
CTTCGGGCAGTGCCATTTGCGGAAACTCTGTGATCTCGCCGCGGGCGACCTCGCGTTCTTTGTCGTGCGCTTCCGGTTCGGGATCTTCGTGTTCGGCGTGTTCGGGCGGGCTTTCGCCCGTGCGGGGAAGGGCGTAGCGGGCGTCGTGGCAGGTGAGCATGGCCTGGCCCATGTAGGGGTTGGCGACGGTCGTGTCTGTTTGGAACCACCATGCGTTGTCGCCCATCTCCGGGAACATGGGGCAACGGATCTCGTGGATTTCCCGAGCGTAGTCGGGCGGCAGACCGGTCGCCCGGAGAACGGGGCGCAGGGCTTCGCTGAGGTCGCGCAGGACGAGGCGCGCGCGGCGCGGCGAGGCGGCGTCGGCAAGGCGCTCGGCGGAATCGGCGATCCGACCGGCCTCTGCTTCGATGACCTCGGCGACATCGCCGGGCAGTCCGTCTGTTCCAAGGCGCCGGGCGGCGTCACGCATCTTGCGGGCGGCGTCGCGCACACCGTTGATGTGGTCGTCGACAAGCGGTCCGGCAGCGTCGAGGTAGGCGTCGAGCAGATCGCCGAGGGCGCTGGCGAGATCGGCGGGCATGTCTTCGAGCACGGGCTCGGCGTCGACCGGGGCTTCCACGCGCTGGTCGGCGGCGGTTTCACCCATGACGAGTTTGAGAAGTGATTCGCGGAGGCGGCTTTCGCTGTCGAGGAGGAACTGTCCGCTGATGACAACGGGCTCGCCCGCCGCGAGGCCGTCGAAGACCTCCAGCATGCCTTTTTCGCTCTCGCGGCCGACACGAACTTCCCGCGGCTCGAAGCGGCCGTCGCCCCGGCTCACGTAGGCGATTTGCCGCGCGCCGGTGTCGAGCACGGCTTCGCGCGGCACTTGCAGCACGTCTTCTTCTGCGGTGTCGTCCAGCTCGAGGCGGACAAACATGCCGGGTTTGAGGCGGCCATCCTCATTGGCAAACTCGAGGCGTACCCGGCCTTGTCGGGTGCGCGGGTCTAGCGTCGGATAGAGGTAGGCGACTTCTCCCTCGAGGCGGTCCGCCGGGCGGTGGGCGACGCGCGCGACACCCCGCATTCCTTCGCGCACGCGTTCCAGCTGGCTCTCGAAAACGGTGGCGAGCACCCACACGCGGCTGAAGTCGGCGATCTCGGCGAGGCGGCCGCCTTCCGGCAACCACTGACCCTCGAAGGCATCAAGGTTTGTCACGACACCGTCTGCCGGGCTCTTGAGCGTGACGGTCCACGGCACTTCGCCGGAAGCCTCGATTTCCGCGACCTGTTCGCGCGTGAGCCCGAGAACGCGCAGCCGCTCCCGTGTCGCCCGTGCCTCGGCACCGTCGGGATTTGTGCGGGTAAAAGCGCGAAGTTCGCTGAGAGCAGCGAGGATGGCGGGGCTGTGGATTTCGGCGAGGGGAGCGCCGCGCTCCACGCGTTGGCCGACATAGCGGAGGTGGGCGGTCTCAATATAGCCGGGCGCGCGCAGCACGATTTCGCGGCGGGTGCGCTCGTCGGCTTCCACGGTACCCACCGTGTTCAGAGCGGTGCGGAAGGGCCCGCGCTCCACCTGGGCGAGGCGCACGCCGATGTTCTGCACGATTTGCGGATCGATGGAGAGATCACCGGTGAGCATGTCCGGGCTCAGGGGGGTGAGTTCCATTCCGCAAATGGGGCAGAGGCCCGGCTCGGGACGAATGATCCAAGGGTGCATGCCGCTGATATACCATTGGCCGTCGTCGACGTCCTCTTTCTCGTCTGCCGCCACGCGGTCGGTCGTCCACGCCCACAGGCGTTTGGCGGGATCGGCGAAAAGGATGCCGAGGATGAGAAAGACAAAGGCGGAAGTAATGACGGCGGCGAGCGTCGTGCCGCGGGGGCCCGCTGCTTCCGGAGTGGACGGCGGTTCGGTGGCGGGCGCGCGCTCAGTGGATGGGTTCTTGTTGCTCATGATATTGTAATTACGTAAAGGGTTCAGGAATCGCCGAGGAGGCGGCGCAGGGTCGCGCGGGCGCGCAGAACGTCGGCGAGAGCGGCGTCGCGCGCTTGTTCGAGTTCGAGGAGGACGCGCTGGGCGTCGAGGACGCCGAGGAGGTCGCCGCGGCCTCCCGCGTAGGCCGCTTCCTCGGCTTCGAGAGCCTGCCGCCCGCGGGGTAGGAGGCGCTCGCCGTAGAGGGAGGCGCGGCGGAGGGCGTCGTCGTGCAGGTCGGCGGCTTCGCGGAGTTCGGCTTCGAGGAGGTGGTGGCGGTCGCGGCGTTCCGCTTCGAGGGCGCGGCGCTCGGCGCGGGCTTCGCGCTCACCAGCCCGGTAGCGTTCGCGCCAAATCGGGAGGCTAAGGCCGAGGGTGACCATGACTTCTTCGCGTTTGCCCGAAACCGTGTCCATCCACTCCGCGCCGAGGGCGAAGCCGGGACGGCCTTCGCGGCGCGCCAGTTCGGCCGCGTGGCGGCGACCTTCGATGGCGCGTTCGAGACCCTCAAGGTCGGGATGGGCGGCGAGCCGGCCGGAGCTGTTGCCGTTGCGGGCGTTGGTTTCGGCGACCGCCGCCTCGAGCGGCATAAGGGAGGGCAAAGGCTCGTGCGAGTCGCGTCCGAGGAAGCGGTTCATGCGCGCGCGTAGTGCCGGGATGCGGGCCTCAAGGGCGGCGCGCTCGTCTTCGAGGCGCGCGCGGGCGACCTCCGCGCGGATGAGGGCCGCCCCGCTTCCGTCGCCCGCTTCGATGCGGGCTTCGACGGACCGTTCGATGCGCTCGAGGACGGCGACGTTCTCGCCGAGGACGCGGAGGGTGGCATCGATGTAGGCGAGGTCGGCGTAGGTGCGGAGGATTTCATCGGCGAGGTTGCGTCGCAGCGAAGCGGTGTCCATGGCGCGGACTTCTGCCTCGCTCTCCGCCACGGCGGCGCGCCGCGGGAGCGTGCCGGGAAAGGGAAAGGACTGCCGCACGCCGATGGACTGGCGCACGTCCATGCGCTGGATGTAGTAGCTGTACATCAGGTCGGGATCGGGCAGGGCGCGGGCTTGCGGCACGCGCTCGCGTCCGGCTTCGGCGCGGGCCCCGGCGGCGGCGAGGGCGGCGTTGTGCTCCAGCGCGTAGGCGACGAAGTCCTCCGGCCCGGCGTTGGACGGCAAAGAGGCATCCGCCGCCGCGAAGGCGGGAATCAATAAAATTAGGCTGGCTGGAAGAAATCTATTTTTCATCAGAAAGACTCGGACAGGTAAACGTGGGTTGGGGGAGTTCCCCTTGAAAAATCTTCCTCCGCTGCGGAGCGGGGAAGGGGGAAGCGGTGCCCGTGGAGGGCGGCGTCGCACGGCTTTTGAAGCTGCGGAGAGCCCAATGGCAGGCGACCGCGTCGGGAGACGGAGGGGCCTCCGGTATCACCGCGTGTGTGGCAGCATGTCTTTTGTCAGACAGCGCGGAACGACCGGAGCATCCGACGGCTGTGCCGCCCGATCAGATCCGGTAAACGCAGTGCATGTGCCTCTTCGGCACAGCCTCCGCCCGGACGGGGGCGGGCAAGGGAGAGACTGCCGCCACTGTCGGCGGCGGTACCTCAAGGGAGATCGCGGCGGTGCGCTTGGGCGTGGCGGCGGGAGCGGTCGAGACACCCTGCGCGGGGACCGCCGCTTCCGGTGCCTGGACGCAGCCCTCAAGAGCGCAGTCGCCTCCGGAGGGGCAGGGCGCTTCTTCCGCGGGCGTCGGCTCGCCGCAACACCCCGCGGG
>SKLD01000490.1 GCA_007123395.1 Opitutales bacterium | reverse complement strand
TCGCGCAAAGGTTTCTCGATCAGCAGATCAGGGAGTACGAGCGCCGCCTGGAAGCCGCGGAGCAGCGACTGGCGGATTTCCGGCGGCAGAACGCGGGTCTATTGCCAGGCGATCGGGGTGACTACTACCAGCGGCTGCAGAACGCGCAGGAATCGCTCCGCCAGACCGAGTTGCAACTCCGCGAGGCGGTCAATCGGCGCGACGAGATTCAGCGGCAGTTGGCCTCGGGAGCCGTAAACTCGGGATCGAACATCTCACTCACCCCGACCCTCGACGCTCGGATCGAGAATATCCAGCAACGTCTGGATGAGCTCTCGCTGAGTTTCACGGATCGGCACCCGGACATCATCGCGCTGCGCCGCACGATCGAGGACCTCGAACAACAGCGCGGCGAGGCGCTGGACCTATTCCGCACGGGCATGCGCACGGACGCCTCGGTGCTGGAAGAGAATCCCGTGTTCCAGCAGATGCGCATGGGACTGTCGCAGGCACAGGTGGAAGTGTCGGCCTTGGAAGTTCGGGCGGCCGAGCATCGCAGCCGCATTTCCGAGTTGCAGCAGTTGGTCGATACGGTTCCCGGCGTCGAGGCTGAGCTCAAGCGGCTCGACCGCGATTACAACGTGAACCAACAGAATTACGTCGAACTCCTGCAGCGGCGCGAGCGGGCAGCCTTCTCCATGAGCCTCGAAGACGGGGGGGAGCGCGTGCAATTCCGCGTAATCGAGCCTGCGCGAGTCCCGCTTTCGCCCTCGGCTCCAGACCGCTTCCGGCTATCCACGGCGGTGCTGTTCATGGGATTGCTGGGCGGCGCCGGCATCGGCTTTCTGCTCTCGCAGTTCCGGCCCATGTTCTATGATCGGCGCGTGTTGAATTCGGTCACAGGCTTGCCCGTGCTCGGTACCGTGGGGCTTGCCAGCAACGCTCCCCGGCGCCTTCGGGAGCGGATCGACATCGTCGCATTCGTTGCGGCGGGCGCAATCTTGCTGGCGGTCTACGGCGTGGTCGTCACCACGGATTTCTTGGACCTGACCATACTGCAACGGGTGTTTGGATGAGCGTGGACGATACAAGACAGACCAGCCTGATCGAAAAGGCGGCCAGCCGCCTGCAGCAGCCGACCCAAGCTGCGCGAGCGTCGGGGTCTGCACGAGCGCCTACGGAGCACGACGTCGGTCGGGCAAGAGCGGGGCGCGAGGCGGCGTCGGATACGCAGCAGGGGAAAGTCGTGAAAATCGACATCGCCCGGCTGCACAGGGAGGGCTACCTTACACCGGGGGGGCAGCGTTCCCGGGTCGCGGAGGAATTCCGGATCATCAAGCGCCCACTGCTTGAAAACGCCTTCGGTCGCGCCGCCGCGCTGGTGGAGCACGGCAACCTGATCATGGTGACGAGCGCCATCCCCGGTGAAGGCAAGACCTACACGGCCGTGAACCTCGCGATGAGCATTGCCGCGGAGATGGATAAGACCGTGTTGCTGGTCGACGCCGATACCGGGCGCGCACGGGTGCACGAAGTGCTGAACCTGCCGCTTGGGCCGGGCCTGATCGACCTGCTGGACGATGATTCGCTGGATGTGGGCGACGTGATGCTGCGCACGACGATCCCGAAGCTACGGGTCATCCCCATGGGGCGGTTCCACTCCCATTCCACCGAGCTGCTGGCCAGTGCAAGCATGCAGCGTCTCATGCAGGAGCTGGAGACGCGCTACAGCGACCGCGTGGTCATCATCGATTCCCCGCCGATCCTGGCGACGAGCGAATCGGTGGTTCTCTCCGGCCTGGCCGGGCAGATCGTCTTCGTGGTGGAGGCGGCTCATACGTCTCAGGGGCACGTAAAGGACGCGCTGTCGCTGCTCGATGGCTCCAAGCCCATTGGCTTGGTGCTGAACAAGGTCCGTAAGTCGCCGGGGGCAAGCTACTACGGTTACGGATCCTACGGGTCCGGTTATCACCAAACGGGAACATGATGCAGCCCCGCGTGCGCAAGCTGTTGGCTGGCGGCTTCCCTCTGGCGGCCGCGCTCCTCCTTTGTGGGGTCGGGCAGGCCGAGGAGAAGGTGTGGGATTTCACGCCGCAGGCATCGGTGAGCCAGACCTACTCGGACAACATCACGCTGGCCCCGCGCGGCGAGGAAGAACACGAGTACATCAGCCAGCTGAATGCCGGCTTCACACTGCTCCGCGAGGGCGCGATGGCGCGAGCGCGTCTCGGCTATAACCTGCAGGGATTGGGCTATTGGCGGGACAGTGACCGCAACGATGTCCTGCACCGGTTTACCGGCGACGGGCGACTGACCCTCCTGCCCGAGCGTTTCTTCATCGATGCCAGCGCCACGTATAACCAACGCCTGTTGAGCCGCGACGGTGTGGTGGGCGACAACCTGACCGTCGGCGCAGACCGCAGCGACGTGCTGACGATGCGCCTGAGCCCGGTCTTCATCCAGCGTCTGGATGACATTGCGGTAGCGCAACTGGGCTACACCTACGACCGGGTGGACTACCAAGCCTCCAGAGCCAGCCAGAACGACAGCGAAAGCAATCGCGTGTTCGCCCGACTGGACAGCGGCCCGATGTTCTCGCAGCTCGGCTGGGGGCTCTCTTTCGAGCGCTCCGAAACCGATTTCGATGACGGCTCCTCTGTGACCTTCCAAGTGGCCGAGGCGCTCGGTCGCTGGCCCGTGACTGACCGGGTCAGCGTATTCGGCGCCGTGGGCGACGAGCGCAACGACTTCGAGCAGGACCCCAGCCGTGCCCGCCCGGACGACACCTTCTGGCGGGTAGGCGCGACCTTCGATGGGGGAGCCCGTACCTTTGCGGAGGCCTTCTTCGGTGAGCGCTTCTTCGGTAGGACCTATGGGGGGTCGCTGCGCCACCGCCTGCGCACCGCCCAACTCTCGGCCAGCTACACCGAGGCACTGACCACAGTCAACGATTTCGAACTCATTCGCGTGGTACTCCCGGTGTTCGACCAGACCACCGGGAGCCCCGTACTCGTTGACGGTGAACCGATCTTCGTGGAGATCGAGTTGCCAGACCTTCAGACCGGGGTCTACCTGAGCAAGCGTTTCAGTGCCGGCATTTCGGGTGCGCTTGCGAAGACGGACTGGAGCCTGCGGGCGTTCGACGAACGGCGTGAGTTCGAGATCAGTGACCGTCGGGAACGCGTTCAGGGCGTTGCCGGGACCGTCTCCTGGAGAATGCTTCCCCGGACCCGTCTGTTCGGGACACTGAGTTTCGAGGAGCAGTCCTTCAGCGACGACAGCGATCGAGACGACACCCTGTTGACTTCGCGCGTGGGCGTCAGCCGTGATTTAGGGCGGAACATGACCGCTTCGGTTGAGTATCTCTACCGCGAGCGCAATAGCGATGTGGAGCGTCGGGACCACCGCGAAAACCGCGTCACGGCGACCTTGCGCAAGGCCTTTTGAGCCGCGTCATGTCTTCCGTCTCCCGCCAGCCCCGAATGATCCGCAACGCGATGACCGTGGACGTGGAGGATTACTTCCAGGTCTCTGCCTTCGAGCGCCACATCCGGCGCGAGCACTGGGACCATCTACCCTGTCGGGTGGAGCGCAACATGGATCGTATCCTGGCGCTGTTCGACGCGCGCGGCGTGAAGGGCACCTTCTTCGTGCTCGGCTGGATGGCGGAGCGCTATCCAGCCATGGTCCGCCGCCTCACCGACGAGGGCCACGAGGTGGCCAGCCACGG
>SKLD01000005.1 GCA_007123395.1 Opitutales bacterium | reverse complement strand
CTCCCCTTCGACGGCGAAGACGCCCTCTCCAACAGAAGCGGCTTCGGCGGCAGCAACGTCGCCCTCGTCTTCCGCCGCGCCGACGGGTGACAAAGGGCCATGTCTTAATGTCGCTCGGCAAGACCCGCATCGCAGGGGCGAAGCCCGTCTTGGTGCGGTGATAACCTAACAATCCTCTGTCACACATCTACCTGACCGTGAGCCTCGTCTCCCCGAACCCGCTGGCGAACCGTGATTTCATTGCCGCCGTGCGTGCGGCGCTGGGCAGCCGCATATCCGTCCCCCTTCCGGTCTTGTCCGCGCGCAATGGAGCTCACTATTCGAAGCCAAAACCGGCGACAAATGGGCTCATTCCGTAACACCCCTGATTCGACCCTCAAGTGCTTTGAGGAATCTTTCCCTCACATTAGGAACATCCCGGTTCCAACGACGCCACACCCCTCGGCGCGGGGCAATGCTTCGGGGAACTTCGGCCCAACAGGATGCGCGCAGAGGGCGCGCGAGACCGCACCCACGCATCATGCAACAACGGTGCCTATTCCGTCATAGTCGGGGACAAAAATGTCCCCTCTCCCTGGGGCCAAACGGAGAGCGGGCATTCTTGTCCGCGCCTTGTGCATCCCATTCTCCCGGTTCGCCGGGCCGGGCTGAATGGTGACGGCCCATTGGGCCTGCGGCGTCCCGCGCACACCTCCGAGTGGCCATGACCCGGATGGTTCGCGCACTTGCGGATTGAACCAAAGGCCCGTCCGGATGATCCTTTTCCTTATGCACCTAAACCCGATCCGCGTCCTGTCCGCCCTTGCGGCACTCAGCCTAACACCGATTGCCTCCCTCGCCGACGATGCCCGGCCCTCCGGCGACGCCGTGCGCGAGTTGCTGCGCGTATCCGGGGCGCAAGCCGCTTCGGGAGCGCTCTTCGAGGAAATGGAACGCGTCACGCAGATTGCCCTGCGCGGCCTTGAACACGATTTCGGCCACCATGACGGCGGCGACAAAGTCCTCGCCGACCTCTCCCGCAAGATCAACGCCATCATGCGCGAAGAACTCGCATGGGAACAGCTCGAACCGCTCTACATCGAGGTCTACCGCGATGTCTTCGACGCCGGGGAGGTCGACGCCCTCATAGGATTCTTCACCTCCACGGCGGGCCGTGCCTACGTGGCCAAGCAACCGCAAATCTCCCGCCGCACCGCTGCTCTCCTTGAACCGCGCACCGGGCCCATTATGGAACGCATCAACCGCGCCATCGCCGAGGCCATGGACGCCCTCGGCGGTCACTACCATCATCACCACCACGATCACAACAACCGGCATAGCCACGACCACAACCACGAGAACTGAGATAGCGCCCCCGGCAGCAGCAACGCCAAGCCGCCGTCAAGACGCTGAAAACCGCCTACTTCCGAAGCGCCACGTAAGCGGTGCGAGGCGGGCGAAGCATTTACGCGTCCGATAAGATTAACAAAAAGGTGCATCCGCTTTTGTGTAATCAGCGTATACCCTTGGCGAGTCGCAAAACCGAAAACCCTCCAACCGGAAGCTGCTATGTTTGCAAAGACTTTCTCCGCGCGGCGCCTCGGCGCCGTCCTTGCCACTGCTCTGATCGTTGCCCCGCTGTGTCCCGGCGCTCCCGCATGGCAATACACCCACACCGGCGGCTCCGTGAACGCCCTCACTGAACACGACGGCGAATTCATCGCCCTTCGCTCGGACGGAGCGCTTCTCTTCTCCGGCGACGCCCGCGCATGGGAGAAGCGCGCCGCTTTCGAATCCCAGACCCGTATGCACGCAGTGGGGGACGCCTATCTCTTCCTCTCGCTTGCCGGCGAACCGCGCGACATCACCCGCACCGCCATCATCCGCCGCACGACGGATTTCGAGTCGTTCGATACCGTCTTCGAGAGCGAAGTCCCGCGGTCAACGACATGGCAGAATGCTCTCCTTGAAACCCCGGGTGGTTCCGCGGCGCTGCTCTCCGGATCGGATCATACGGAAATCCTGCTCACGGCCGACGGCACGGAATGGAACTCGGTCTTCTCGATCCCCGGACCCGCCCTCCGCGACGCATGGACCACACCGACGGGCAGAACGGCCCTGACGCTTGCCGGTTCCTTTCCCGTGCCATGGCTTGAAAGCTACGACGGCGTCGAATGGACCCATCACAACACCTTTATTGGCAAATACGTCGCGCTCAACGGCATGTACATCGGCATCGGCGCGCTATGGGCCACCGCCGGTGCCTTCGCTTCGCCGGATACACATGTGTGGACCCGCGCGGATGTTGACCTTCCGCCGGGTCCTCCGAGTATCGCGGCGGGCAACGGACGGGCCGTCATCCAGTTCAACGCCCGCAGCACACTTGTCACGACGGACGGCCGGACGTGGACTCACGCCGATCTGCCGGAACCTGCGGAAAACCCTCCCCACAGAGTTACCTTCGGCTTTTTCAACGGTCGCTTCTGGCTGTCCCGCACAGCCCTCTATCCGCCGGAAGGATTCGGGGGAGACGGCGGCTTCGGCGAACCCGAGGTCTTCTCGTCCGTCGACGGCATTGTGTGGACGGGCGAAGAGGCCATGCCGCCGGACTTCACCGATGAATCCGGCGTCGAAACGATATCGGAAACGCCGCTCCCGGAGGAATCGGTCGCCATACCGTTGTCCGTGACACCGGTTGCCGCCGAGGCGTCCTATGGCCTCACCCACGTGCGCCTCGCCCTCGAACCCGACACCGGGCGCCACGCGCTCTTTCAAACCATCGCCGACGGACCTGAGAGGCGCGTCGATACCACCTGGGGCAGCGTCCTGACGGGCGACGGCCATGACCCGTTCAAGCTGGTCGCCGCCAACGGTGTCTTCCTTGTGCGGAATGTTCACGGACGGCTCGGCTTCTTCGAAGACGGATCGGACTACCTGCCCCAACCCGTCGCCCGCTTCGAAGGCCCGGCATCGGAATTCGCCGTGCGCCTGTGGTGGGAACCGGTCGACGGCGCGGACTTCTACCGTATCCACCGCGAGACCGAAATGGACGGCGGCGACGCCGTTCGGCCTCTCGTCAACGTAGGCGAGACCACGGCAACCGTCTGGCTCGATCAAGACGAGGAACTCGATAAGGAGAACGCCTACCGCTACACCGTGACGGCGCACGCCGACGACGGACGCGAAAGCCATCCCGGACGCCGGGTCGACACCCGGCTCATGCGGGTGTGGGACTTCTTCGAAATGCCCCCGCCAACGATTGGCCAGCCCGTCGGCACGTGGTTCCCCGTTCCTTATGTCGGCTACGGAAATACCGCTCACAAGCCGTGGACCCGCACGCTCGGCGGACGGTGGTGGCACATCCACGAAGTCCACCGCGGCTTCTGGGCATGGGACGCCGGATCGGAACAATGGCTCTGGAGCGCCCTCGACGCCTACCCCTGGGTCTACGATCCCGAATCCCGCGAATGGATCGAGCCCGCCACGGAAGAGTGATTCCGCTGTTTTGAAATTCCATTCGGGTGTGCGTCGGCGCAGCAGAACGCGACACGGATTGCGCGTTCGCTGCGACGCACGGCACGACCGGAGGCGCGCCTTTGCATCCGGTCGGACGGCAAGCCGATCCGACTACGATTGCGCTCGCTCGCCGTAGCCGGAAGCGAAAACAATACCCCGCCGTGCCCGCTATTCCACGAGAATCTTTCCGGCGGCGGCGGAGCCGAGGGTAAGGGT
>SKLD01000336.1 GCA_007123395.1 Opitutales bacterium | reverse complement strand
CCCGCCCCCGCCGACAGTCGCCGCACGGGCTGGCGCCTCATCGGGTTTCTGCACGACCGCTTCGCTCTCTGGGAAACGCGCGAAGGCCTCGTCCTCATGCACGTGCAGGCTGCGTGGGAGCGGGTCTGGTTCGAGGACATCCTCCGCAACCTACGCAGTTCCGGCGCCGTTCGGCAGGGGTTGCTTTTTCCCGTCCTCATGGAACTCGACCCCGTGTCCTCCGACCTCATGGAGGCCGTTGCGCCGCTCTTCGAGGGAATGGGGTTCGAGGTGGAACTCTTCGGGCGCCACGTCTTCCGCCTCTCCGCCGTGCCCGACTGGTTCAGTCCCGAGGAAGGGGAGGGCTTCCTGCGCGATGCCCTCGCTCTCATGCGCGAGCGCGGCTGGTCCTCGCCGGAAGGCGACGACGTCCGCACCGGTATCGCCCGGCTCGCCGCCCGCCGTGCCGCCCGTCGCATGGCGCGCGTTGAGCGCGACGCGGTCGACACGCTCCTGCCGCGCCTCCTCGCCTGCCGCGATCCCCTCGTCGACACCCGCGGCCGCGCCACGTTCGTCGAATACCGCTCCGGCGAACTCGAACGCCGCTTCGGCATCCGCGCCGACGCCCCGCCCGCAGGATCGTGAGCCCGGCGCGCCCCGGAACACGCCCCGGGCGCGGCACCGTCCGCTCCCCGGATCGGCCGAGTCGCGGTAAAGAATACGCTTCACAGTGGAACGGGCTGTGCTAGTGTTCGTCCGTCGCTTTGAAGACCTGCTGTCTTCAACGCACGCCAACCGATTTCACAAGAAAAATGACTGCTAAGAAAAACAGCCGCACCGCCGCCCGTAAAGCGCCGGGCAAAGGGAAGAACTCCGCAGCCAAGCGGACTGCCGCCGGAAACGGAGAAGCCTGCGACTTCTACAAATTCAACATCTGCGAGACGGTCGAGGGCTTCAAGACCTCCGTCCTCAACCACCTCAAGTTCACGCTCGCGCGCGACGTGGGTTCCGCCTCGCCGCGCGACTGGTGGATCGCGACCTGCCACGCCGCGCACGACCGCATTCTCGAGCGCTTCATCGCGACAATGAAGAAGCACAACGAGGAGAATGTGCGGCGCGTCTACTACCTGAGCCTCGAATACCTCATGGGGCGCATGCTCGATAACAACCTGTGGAACGCCGGTTTGCGCAAGCTCGCCGCCGAGGCACTGGGCGAGTTGGGGCACGATCTCGAAGCGCTTGCGGAAGAGGAGGAAGACATGGCGCTCGGCAACGGTGGTCTCGGTCGACTCGCGGCGTGCTTTCTCGATTCCCTTGCAACGATGGAGTATCCGGCGGTCGGGTACGGAATTTATTATGAGTTCGGCCTCTTCGAGCAGCAGTTCCATAACGGCCGTCAGCACGAGATGCCCGACCCGTGGCGCAAGTTCGGCACACCGTGGGAGATCGTGCGTCCGGTCTATTGCCGGCGGGTGCGGCTCTACGGGCGCGTCGAGATGAACTTCGACGACAAGGGCAACCCGCGGCCGTCGTGGGTCGACACGCACGACCTTATCGGACTGCCCTACGACGTCCCGATCTGCGGCTTCGGAGCGGACACGGTCAATTTCCTCCGTCTTTGGGAAGCCCGGGCGAGCGAGGAGTTCGATCTTAAAGTCTTCAACGAAGGCGGGTATGTCGATGCGGTGCGGCAGAAGGCCATCGCGGAGACCATTTCCAAGGTGCTTTACCCGAACGATTCTTCCGAGGCGGGCAAGGAACTGCGCCTGGTGCAGCAATACTTTTTTGTCAGTTGCAGTTTGCAGGATATCATCCGCCGCTGGCGTAAGAACAACGGTGATTGGGACAAATTCCATGAGAAGGTTACGATCCAGCTCAACGACACCCACCCGGCTATTGCCGTCGCCGAGTTGATGCGCATATTGATCGATGAGGCGAACCTTGGTTGGGACCGCTCGTGGAACATCGTGCGTGAGGTTTGCAACTACACCAACCACACGCTCCTGCCCGAAGCGCTGGAACGCTGGAGCGTGCCGCTCTTTGAGAAAGTCCTGCCGCGCCACCTTCAGATCATCTACGAGATCAACCGGCGCTTCCTTGAGGAAGAGGTCGAGAAGGAGTGGCCGGATGACGGCGAAATGAAAAGCCGCCTCTCTATCATCGAGGAGGGACATCCCAAGATGATCCGCATGGCCTACCTTGCCGTCGTCGGCAGCCACCGGGTGAACGGCGTGGCCGCCTTGCACACAAAACTGCTCAAGCAACACCTCTTTTCCGATTTCGACCGCCTCTATCCCGGCAAGATCGAGAACAAGACAAACGGCATCACGCCCCGCCGCTGGCTGCAGGGCTGCAATCCGCGCCTTTCGTCGCTCATCACCGAAACGGTGGGCGACGGGTGGCAGAAGGAACTCAAACGTCTGCGCGGACTGGAGAAGTTCGCCGATGACTCCGGGTTCCAAGAGCGGTTCATGGAGATCAAGCGGGCCAACAAGGTCGACCTCGCCAACATCATCAGCGACACAATGGGCATCAAGGTCTCGCCCGATGCGATGTTCGATGTGCAGATCAAACGGCTCCACGAATACAAGCGGCAGCACCTCAACCTGCTGCACATCCTCCACCTCTACCGCACGATCCTGCAGAATCCCGACGCCGACATTCAGCCGCGCGTCTTTGTCTTCGGCGCGAAGGCGGCGCCGGGTTACACGCTGGCCAAGACGATCATCCACGCCATCAACGCGGTGGGTTTCCAGATCAACAACGACCCGCGCGTGGGCGACCGCCTGAAGGTGGCTTTCCTGCCAAACTACCGCGTGACTCTCGCCGAACGCATCATCCCCGCCGCCGACCTGAGCGAGCAGATCTCGACCGCCGGGAAGGAGGCGAGCGGCACCGGCAATATGAAATTCGCCCTCAACGGCGCGCTCACCATCGGCACGCTCGACGGGGCCAATGTCGAAATCCGCGAGGAAGTCGGCGATGAAAACATTTTCATCTTCGGACTCACCGTCGAGGAAGTGGAGGCGTGGCGGGAGCGCGGATACAATCCCTACGACGTCTATTTCCAGAACGAGGAGCTGCGCACGATTGTCGACTGGGTCGGGTCCAACACCTTTGCCCAGGACGAACCCGGATCGCTCGCGCCCTTACGCCACAGCATGCTCGAGGGCGGCGACCCGTATTTTGTCCTCGCCGATTACCAAGGCTATGTCGACGCGCAGCGCGAGGTCGACGCCGCCTACCGTGATCCGGCCCGGTGGGCACGCATGGCCATCCTCAACACGGCCCGTGTCGACAAGTTCTCCAGCGACCGGACGATCCGCCAATACGCGGAGAATATTTGGAAGTTGAACGCTGTTCCGGTGCCCTAGGTCTCACGCCGGCAATGGATACTCCACCGATCCCGCCTGCCGCCGGCGGGCCCGGCGGCGAGCCCTTTGTCCGGTTCGCCACACGGGCCGCGTTGATTGTCGCGGTTGCGTTGGCCGCGACGGATGCCGTCGGCGAAGACGAAACGCCCATGACCGCGCGCGACCTCACCCCCGAGATGATCGCCTCCTTCACCGTGCCGGATCCGGAGCGCGAATTGCCGTTTATGCCCGGTGAGCGCCTCACCTTCCTCATCGGATGGAGCATTTTCGACGTGGGCGAGGCCGTCCTCTCCGTCGAGGAATCCACGGTGGGCGACGAGGCGGCGCTCCTCTTCACCCTCGAAGTGCAGACAAACGCCTT
>SKLD01000102.1 GCA_007123395.1 Opitutales bacterium | reverse complement strand
TCGAAGACAAAGGGGGCATGCGCAAAGCCCTCCGCAGCTTCAGGGACATGCAAATCGACGACACCGGATTCGCTCACAAAGCTCCCCACCCGTGTGTGCCTATGTGAGCCGTTCTGTAACAGCAGGGGCGTTTCCCCATTCGTTAAGAGAAGCCTTCTGTAGTGCCATCCCTGCTCCAGTTCAGAGGTGAGCGGTGTCCAATCAACGCCGTCGGATGAACGCTGGAAAGGACCGTCCTCGTAATACGCCCGCACTGTATACACACCGATGAACGGATCGTCCGCCTCCACGGTGAAGCGGGCGTCCTGTGCGTCGCGCGTGCCGACAAGAGTATCGTCACGCCAAAGCTCGATGCGCACGACCTCGTCCGGTTCCTCGACAGTGGCGAGGATATCCCAGCTCGCAGGGGCCTCCCGCACGAGGCTGTCGCCTTCGACGCGGACGCGCAACGGAGCCGGAAACGCGGTGCCGTCGAGCCGCGCGCGCTCCAGGCTGCCGTTGGTTGTGAGGCGGAAACCCGCGCCGCCCGTTGTGACAAATGGATGCGCATCCCAACTCGTGAGGAACCAATCAAGCCCGTCACGGGAAGCGTAGAGAGCCTGCCCTCCAATCCCTTCCAGCCGTGCGGAAGCAAAAAAGAGTTCGAGGTGGTTCATCCCGTGTTCGCTCAACAGACGATGCTTCACTCTCCCCGCCATGCACGCCCGCCTCGGCTACGGTCGCGTCCTGACCCGCCTCTGCGCGGCTTGCGCCGGGCGAATCCCCGCTCGTATGCGGCGCCGCTTCCGCCACTGCAACATTTCCCGCCCCGCCGCCAAGCGGGGCGGACTCCCGCGATGCGTAGTAAAGGAAGGCAGTTCCTACGACGGTAAGAAGCGTAACCGAAACGAAGCGGGCCGTAGTCGAGCGCATGACGGTGAGATAAAATGGTGGAACGGCGGCTCCGGAAGCACCGGCGGCGGGTCAGGGTGAGCCGAGCCCACTCAAGCGCCGCAGCGGAAAAAGCCACTCAGAGAGTGTCAAGCTCCCGTTGGATGGCTGAATTTGGCAAGCAAAATCCGATTCATGGAGAAAAACGGATGGAAAGCTCCCTACTCGCGCCAAGCGTACATTGAAAGGGCGGAGGATCTCGCGATCCTCCGCCCCGTTGTTGTCTACTTTAGGAACAGCCTCAGAACCCG
This sequence comes from Opitutales bacterium, assembly GCA_007123395.1. Lineage (GTDB taxonomy): Bacteria > Verrucomicrobiota > Verrucomicrobiia > Opitutales > Oceanipulchritudinaceae > SLLG01. The sequence continues at coordinate 2,536 of SKLD01000102.1, read as the reverse complement.
ACGCTACCCAAGAACGTGAAGCGCGGATTCTCGCGCGTCATGCTCTTCCCGAAGCGGCGGAAACCTCCGCTGGCCGGGCGATGCTTACGGGCATCCCGAGGAGCTGTCTTCTGTTTGGCAGTGTTGTTATTCATTGGTGTTTGTGGTTATCCCGGAACCCGGAAAGGGCACCGGAAAGTCAAAGTCTGTCCGCCAAACGAGCTGCACTCTTAAAGAACTGATAGGGAGCATTAGGATTTTCCCGCCGTTGTCAATCACTCCGAAGAAAAATCGCGTCATACAGGGCGAATAGATTCGCCGCCGCCGGGGGCGCTGGCTTACCGGAGAGCATGCAGAAAATGCCGTTTTCCGAGCTTGGGCTCTCCCCCGAGCTTCTCCGCGCCATCGACAAGATCGGTTTCGAGGTGGCATCGCCCATCCAGACGGAGACGATTCCCATCCTCCTTGAGGGGCGCGACGTCGTCGGCCAGTCGCAGACGGGTTCGGGCAAAACGGCGGCCTTCGCCGCGCCCGCCATCGAACTGGTCGATACGAAAGAGGCATCAACCCAAGTGCTGATCCTCTGCCCTACCCGCGAACTCGCCGTGCAGGTGGCCGAAGAAGTGGCGCGGCTCGCCGCTTTCAAACCGGGCCTGCGCGAGTTGCCGGTCTACGGCGGGCAGTCCTATGACCGCCAGTTCCGGGCCCTGCGGCAAGGCGCGCACATCGTCATTGGCACGCCGGGACGCGTCATCGACCACCTTGACCGCGGCACGCTGCGGCTCGACGGACTACGCATGCTCGTGCTCGACGAAGCCGACCGCATGCTCGACATGGGCTTTGTCGACGACATCCGCGCCATCCTCGACCGTGCGCCCGCCGAGCGCCAGACCGCGTTTTTCTCCGCAACCTTCCCTGCCCCCATCCAGAAGCTCGCGCGCGAGTTCACTCGCGACCCGGCCGAAGTGCGCGTGAAGGCGGCCACCCTCGACGTTCCCGCCATCGAGCAAGTCTACTACGAGGTCCACCGCCGCTCCAAGCTGGAGGTCCTCTGCCGCCTCATCGACTTGCAGGACATCAAATACGCCATCGTCTTCTGCGCGACCAAATTGATGGTTGACGAGCTGACCGACCACCTCATCGCCCGCGGATATCCCGCGGACAAGCTCCACGGCGATATCCCGCAGCCCACGCGCGAGCGCGTCATGGCCAAGTTCCGCGCGCGGGGATTCGAGTTTCTCGTCGCGACCGACGTCGCCGCGCGAGGCCTCGACGTCGACGAAATCGAAGTCGTCTTCAACTACGACCTGCCGCACGACGGCGAGGACTATGTCCACCGCATCGGACGCACCGGGCGGGCGGGCCGCGCGGGACGCGCCATCACTTTCGTGGCCGGGCGCGAGATTCACCGTTTGCAGCACATAATGCGCTACACCAAGGGGCGCATCCGCCGCGAGAAGGTTCCCTCCCTCGAGGAAGTCGAAGAAAAGCGGGCCAACGTGTTCTACGAATCCCTGCGCGAGACCTTGGAGAAAGGCGACTTCAAGCGGCACGACCTACTCGTCGACCGGCTTCTCGACCAAGGGCACACCCCGACCGACATCGCCTCCGCACTGATCGACCTGCTTTCCGGCGAGCGTCCCCGCGCCGCCGAGCCGCCCGCCGACACGCCGCGTGAACGCAACATCCGCGAGGACGCTCGCCGCGGCGAAGCCGGGGACGCCGCGCCAAAGCGGAGCAAACGACCGCCGCGCGACGATGCCGACCCCGCTCCGGTCGCCCGCGAACGCGGCATGGTGCGCCTCGCTTTTAATGTCGGGTCGGGCCACGGCATTGCGCCGGGCGACATCGTCGGGGTTGTCGCGGGGGCGGCGCGAGTTCCGCGCGAATCCATTGGCGCGATCCACATCCTCCCCGCCCTGTCCTTGGTGGATATCGTCGAGTCCGCGGTGCCGGTCGTCCTCGAACGCCTCAACAGCATTAATTTCAAGGGGCACGAACTAGCCGTCTCCGTTGCAACGGAACAAACGCCCCGCCCGCGGCCCCGCAAGCAAGCATCGTCCGCGAAAGCCCGCCGCGGCATCAAGCCGTCGAAAAAGAAGCGGAAGCCGAACCGCGGATAAACCGTCGGACCGCGAAGATCCCCCCTACGGCAGGCCCACCCGCACCCGCGCGTAGACTGAGGGCGGCAGACCGGCAGGGAAGGTGATCCTCCGCGTTTGCACGGACCCCGTAACGGACACGGACTCATCGACCGCACCAAAACCGAGTGCGGCAGCGCCGGGCGCATGCCAATTCGCAAGGTCCGTTGACAACTCGGCAATGACCGTGACGTCCGTGGCGTCGAGATCGACGGTGTAGACAAAGGCATGCTCCGGCTCAACGGCCCAAGCGGGCTGATGATGGGCCGAGGACACAAGCGGGTCCAAACCAAGCGCATAAGCAACAAGGTTGGCAATCCCGTCGCCGCTGTGATCGGCGGCGGGGTGCGCGGCAAGCGTCCCGGCGGGAAGTCCTGCCGCCGCTTCCCGTTGCGCTGCCCATGCCGCATAGCCGC
>SKLD01000331.1 GCA_007123395.1 Opitutales bacterium | reverse complement strand
TGGAAGTGACCGATGGCGTGTTGTCTGTCCGTCTGTCCTCCGATGAGGGTGCGCCCGCCGGGCTGGCTGATGCGGTGGGGGAGTTTGGTATCCGTGGAGACGGTACCTACGAGTCCCCTTGGCTGGGGGTCTTCGAGGCACCGGAGTTTTCGGCGGAGGTTCGCTGGCTTCTCCCGCATGCGCAGACATGGTGGTGGGCCGCTCCCGGCGCGGCGGACGGACACACATGGTTTTACGACATCGCGCTCGGCTGGCTTTGGACCGGCGGTGACATCTTCCCGTTTGTCTATGCTGATGACTTCTCCGCCTGGATGTATTACGGTTTGAATACCGCTGACCACCGCCTCTTCTTCCTGTATGACGAGGAGCCCGGCTGGATCGAAGCGCCGTTTGCCCCGGAGTCCTGAGACCCGCCCTTACTCCCGCCAAGCCCAGCCTTCGCAGTTTTCGAGCACGAACAACGGGACTTCCGGCGACGATGCCGCCGCCGGGCAGTGCCCGTAGCCGCCGGAGAGACCGCGCGCCCACAGGAAGTGAAACACGGGCTTGCCCGTAGATGCGAATTCGCTCCGGGCGAATAGTTTCGTTGTGCCGTTGGCGGCCTTGAGCGGTGGATTCCAGCCGTCCGTGCCGCGCCCGTCGGGCCACTGCACGGAGACATTTTCGAGCACGAGGCCGTGCGCGTTTTCGGCGACGACCGCTGCTTTGGCGGCGCGGGCGTCGAGGCAACTGTTGGAAAACTGGCTACCGCCCACGGCCGGGTCGCTCCCCGCCGACGGATCGTCGAGCACAGGGCAGACGAGGCGGATGTCGCGGAGGACGATGTTCTCCAGTCCGCCGGGGTCTTCCGAGGTCATGAGGATACGTCCATCCGTGCGGGCGACCACTTGGCTTATGATCACGTTGCGGATCGCGCCGTGGCGGGAGTCCGGGCTCTGGCGGCGGACATCCAGGTGGATTGGGCGGTTGAAGAGAAACGGTGCCCGCGTGTCGCACACAATGTTGCTGACCGTGAGGTCTTCGATAACCGCCCCTTGTAGTGAATACAATCCTATGGCCCGGTTGCTTTCGTAAACGACACAGTTGCTGAAGGTGATCTGCCGGAAGTCGTGGAAGGACTCGTTGGCCCCGAGCTTGAGGGCCGCGCAGCGGGTACGCAGCACGCAGTTGGTCACGGTGATCCGCTCCACGCTGCGGCTGTCTTCCGTCGTTTTCAGGACGATGGCGTCGTCGCAGCAACTGAGGTGACAGTCGCTGATCATGACGTCGCGGCAACCGGTGATGTCGAATCCGTCGTTGTTCGGGCCGAGCAGGTTGGCGTCGAGATCAACGCCTCGGATCCACACGCGGTCGCAGCAGTGCATGTGCAGGTTCCAGCCCGCGCCGTTCGTGATCTTTGTATCCACGATCCGCACGTCGCGGCAGTGGCTGAAGTCGATCATCGGGCTGGGACGCGCCTCCTTGTTCGCGCGGATCCAGGTAAGGGCGGCCCGCTCGGAATCAGGCTCGCGGGCGGGCACGGCGGTCACCGGGTTGTCACCGACCGTCGGTTCCCAGAAGGCCGGTCCGTTGCCGTCGATTACACCACCGCGCAACGTCACGCCCGAGGCGTTGCGGGCCATCAGCAGGTGCCATGGGCGGCGGTCTTCGTCCACGGTCTCCGCCGTCTGCCGATAGTCACCGATGTCCGGCGAACCAAGGATCGTGGCCGCCGGGTGCAATTCGAGCGTCACCCGCGACTTCAATTCGACGGTGCCCGTCAGAAACGTGCCCGCCGGCACGTAGACCGTGCCGCCGCGCCGCGCTGCCTCGTCCACTGCCGATTGGATGGCCTGCGTGTTCAGGTGTTCGCCGTCGCCGTGAGCCCCGAACTTTGTGATGTCGAATACGGTGTCCATGGAGAGTGCGGAATGAAGCAGCGTGAAAGCGGCAGGGGCAACACCGTGCCGAGACGCAGCCATCCAAACACGGGACCGCCAACTTACAGATCGAACCGCAGGCGCAAGAAGACGGATGCCGGTGCCTCTCCGGGACCGATGATTGCCTCGTAGCGGGTGTAGCCGTCACCGGAGCCCGTATCGATGATCCATTCAGTGGGTACAGGTTTCCACGGCTCGGCGGCACCGAGGTCTTCGCTCATCTCAAGACCCCACTGCGCGGCGGCGAAGGCATCGCTCACCGTGAAGGGGAAGATGATCGTGCCGTCCGGCTCACGCGCGAGCCGCAGCAGGGCCGCTTCGGCCCGCTCCATCGGGTCAAGCCCCATGGCGAACTTCAGTTCGTTGCGGATGCCGTCGCCAGAGGGATTGGCTTTCGGTCCCCAGAGGGTGTCCTCTGTCGCCGGGTCGCCGTAGTCCGCACCGAACACATCCTGCGCCCACACGACGTAGTCGGCCGCCGGCGGAGCAATGTGGTAGTCTCCCTCCACCGTGATAGTCACGTAGTCGAGAAATGTGTTCGGCGCACTGGAGCCCGCTCCCGGCGAGCGGAAGTAAATGCGCAGGCCCTCCAGTTGCTCGAAGTAGCGGTAGAGCGGCGGCTCCGGGTCGGTCGGCGCGTCCTCCTCGAATGGCAGGGGCATCTCCATGTCGAGAACCCAGGTTTCGCCGTCGTCTTCATGGTTGATCCAGAGCTGCTGCGCGTTGGGCAGGACGACGTAGCGGTAGCGTTTAAAGGTGGTGGAGGCGGGGGCCGTCGTGCCCATGTACCAACCGCTGTTGGGGAAATTGTGGGTCGGGTTCGTCCCCGGCGTGACGCCTCCGGGGCCGCTCACGAACCCGGCAAGCCAAAACGGGGGATCGCCGCCGGTCTCGAACTCGCCGTCGATATCAGTACCGCCGCCGTACATGAAATACGAGGCGGCGTCCGGAGGGTTGAATCCGCTGCGGATCCGCACTTGATAAGCGGGACGCGCCCACCAGTGCTGCGAGAAATCGCTTACCCGCGCTTCCGGTGTGAGGTCGAGGCCGCCTTCCGGATAGTCGTGCAACAGCATGAAGGCGACTCGGCCGCTCTCGCCCGTTGCCGAGATGGAATCCCACCTCAGCCGGAATTCAACGGTGATTGTGTTCGTGCGGTGCGTGACCGGTTCGGGGAACTGGTAGTCAATTGATGAATACGAGCGGATGCCTCCGGGATTGCTCCACATGGAGGCCGTGCGGGACTCATCGTTGAGGTTGAGGACACCATCGGTGATTTGGAAGACGGAACCGCTGGGCGGGGAACCGTCCCATATGACGGCGGTGCTGAGATCTTTCCAGTTGTCGAGCGTCTGAAATTGTTCGTCGAGCACAACCGTGATTTCCGGGGGAGGACCTTCGATCGTTACGGCTACGGTTCCCCCCCCACCGGACGCGTATCCGAAGAAAACATCGCCGAAGTCCTCATCAGTGAGACCGGCGGGAAAGAATCCGATGAGCACCGGGCCGCCAACACCGTCCAACTCGAGGTCAATCCACTGTTGTTTACCGGCGACATAGGTGGTCCACCAGTCGCCCGAGAGCGGAGTGGCGACAAAGTCGGCTTCCGGTCCCGGAATCTGCCATGCGGAAATGGCGGTGCCGTTGGGGATGAGGGTCATTCGTCCAGTTTCACTCTCGTAGATGAACTCCGGCGGGGTGCCGCTGCCGGGCAGGTCGAGCGTCTCGTAGCGCAGGGACCGGCGGAAATCCGGATCGTGCACGGTGCCGAGGTGCTCGATGAGGAGGGCGAGGTCGGCG
>SKLD01000361.1 GCA_007123395.1 Opitutales bacterium | reverse complement strand
TATTCGTCACAGACGGGCTCGATTCGATTGTGCGCCTTTATGAGATCGAGCTGTATGGCACCGTCGCGCCGCTGGGTTACAGCGCGACTTATCCGGAGCGATTTGGAACGGTTTTGGACAACACTTCAGACCTTGTCCTGACCTTTTCGGTTCCGGTCATTTTGGCCAACCCTGCGGGCGTGCGGGTAGAGGTTATCGGCGGGGGCACTCTGTCAGGAATCGATGTCGCCACCGACGGCAGCGAACTGCGGATTTCCCATCCCGGCCTCGTCTACGACACGAGCTACGCGGTGCATGTGCCTGCCGGCGCGGTTGTGCGGAGCGATAATCCGGCGGCGGCGAACGGGTCTGTTTACTGGGAGTTTACGGTTGGCGCGGAACTGCCCCAACTGGTGGAGTATGCCAATGAATTGCCGGGGCTGAACGATCCGCTGGAGTTCGTTTTTGACCGGGCCGTTTCGGCGGCGGATGTGTCCGGCGTTGCACTGCGGCGCGCATCGGACGGCACGCCCGTTGCGCTCGGTGCGATTTCCGTTTCGGCGAATACCTTGACCATCAACCACGAGGGGCTGCTGGCCGACGAGGCGTATATTGCCGTTATTCCCGCCGGCGCGGTCACGGGTGTTGTCAACAGTCAGCCCAACGCGGTGATCCGCCGCAGCGTATTCGGCGGCGCCAGCCGGCTCTTTCTTGGCACCTTCGAGGAAGGCGAGGATGGCTTCACATTCGCGCGCGACCGCTTCGGGGCGCCCTCAACCCAGCTCTTCAATTCGGCGTGGCGTCGGTCCGACGGCACCTCCGTCGGTCCCGACGCCGATACACGCTTCCTGCGATCACGCACGAACTGGATGGAGGACTTCTTCCTCTCTCCGCCACGCTCGCTGAAGTCGACCGAGACCTACACCTTGCGCTTTCGGCACCGCAACAACCGCTCGCTGCATGTCGGTTATATCCCTGTGGCCTCGGTTGCGGCGGCAGATTCCGTCGCAACCGTCCTCTCCCTGCTCACCCCCGTTGCTACAGTCGCTTCCGGCGGCGCGCGCACGGCTACGATCCCGTTTTCTCCGGAGGTGGATGACGATTATTACGTCATTGTCTACTCCGGGAGCACCAACCCCAATCAGGATCAGGAAGTAGATACGGTTTCCCTCACGCGGGCAATCGCGCCGGTCGTGGGCTTTGTCTCGCCGGAACCGGGTAGTCGTTTCCTCGAGAGCGATCCGGTCACTGTCGTGGCGGAGGCCTACGGCATATCCCGCGCGGTCACGCAGGTGCGGCTCTTCGACGATGAAACGCTCCTCGGCACCATGACGCAGGAGGGCGAATTTTACACCTTTGCATGGAACAACCATTCTCCGGGCGAACGTGTCCTCAGCGTGGTGGCGACCGATGCGCTCGGCAACACGGCCTCCAGCGAATTGCCTGTCACGGTCACCTTCGACGACGGCACGCTCCCGCCCTACGTGGAGTGGGACTTCGAGAGCGGTGCCCAAGGGTGGACTGTCCACAACATGAACTTCAGCGGCAACCGCCTCAACATCGGAACAAACTTCAACAACAATCCGTGGGCCGCCTCGCCGGTTGTTTTCCTCACTGCGGGCGAAACCTACACGCTCATGCTCCGCGCGCGGGTCACCACCACGGGCAACAATCTCTTCAACATGCGGATGCTGCCCACTCGCGAACCCGGTGTGCCCCCGCCGGGCGGGCGCGCGGACATCCGCGATCGCGAAGTGGAGTTCACCGTCGGACCGCAGTCCGGGGAGTGGATGACCATCGAGCGCACCTTCACCGTGGACGAGGACGGCGCATGGCACATCAACCTCTATACCCACGACACCCAGCCCTCGCTCTACGTCGGCGTGCAGATGGACGACATCCGTGTCATTGGAAACCTCAATGCCGCGCCGCAGGTTACGTTCGTCGAACCGGCCGCGGATCTTACCACCATCGCGGGCGCAACCTACGTGCTCCGCGTCAATGCCACCGACCAAGATGGTTTTGTTGAACGTGTGGAACTCCGCACCGCCGAAGGCGAACTCCTTGCCCCGGAAAGCATTGCCTATGAAGAACCGTGGACCTACACTTGGGGTGATATTGCGGAGGGCGTTTACGACATTCGTGCCGTTGCCTTCGACAACCAGGGCGGCTTCGAGTCCACTCCCGCGCGCCGCGTCACCGTAGCGCCAAACCGCTTCGATATCTCGACCTACCTAGGCGGGCCGGAATCGGATGACGCCTTCACCGGTGTCGTTTACCTGAGCGATGGCACGCTCGTCGTCGGGGCCAAGATCGATCCGGCGCGCTTTCCCGGTGCGTCGCCGCTCTACCTCAACGGCACCTCGCCCGGTCATCGCGGAGTCATTGCCCGCCTCAGCGGTGACGGGCGCACGGTCCTGAGCGTGACTGTCGTGGGCAGTTCCGTGCTGGACCTTGCGCGAGACGGCAGCGACCGCATCTATGTCGCCGCCGGAGAGAGCGGGGCGGTTATTCTCTCTTCGGATGCGCAGTCAGTGCTTTGGGCGCAGACGTATCCAAAGGTCGCGCACCGCATCGATGCCTCGCCTTCGGGCTATTTTGCCGTTCTCACCTCCACGCTTTCCGTCGCCAACTATCTCGACGAGCGGGTGGGCAACGTGACCTATCACGTCTACGATCCGTCGCGCTCCGAGCTTTTCAACGCCGGCGGACCGGCTTTCACAAACGATCTCGCCATCGACGAAGTGACGGAGACGGTCGCGCTTATCGGCTTCAAGAACATCACCAACATGGATTATCTGCCGTGGAGTTCGCAACACGGACAGAGCCACCCCGTCGACATCCCCATCCTCAACGGCGTGGGCTTTGACGGCCTGCTCAAATGGCGCGGGTACGACTGGGAGCGCTATGCGGACAACCCCGACCGCCATCTCAACGCCCCCACCAACAACATGGCCGACACCCGCGGGGCGCGTGTCACAATGGGGCCCGACGGGCATCTTTACGCGGCCTTCGAGTTTGACGGCGGCAACACACCGCTGCGTTACTCGCCCCTCGATATCATGCAACCGGTCGCAATCGTGGGCGGCATCGACAACCACCACAACATGGCCAACACCGGGACGCTGCCAAAGGTATTTGTTGGTCGTTACCGGATCGATACAGGCGAGTACTTGCGCGGCCAGCACATCACCAACCGCCTCCCCAACGGCAACGAAAACACTATCCGCATCAAGAACGGAAACCTTGCCGTCGATGCGCAGGGCCGTGTCCACCTCGTCGGTGCTTCCGCCGCCGGTCTGCCCCTCAGTCATGATCCGTTGCCCGGCAGCAACTACACCGGGGGCGCATGGTATCTGGTCTACAGCCCCGATTTCCGCAGTCGCGAACTCATGACGCGCCTGACGCTGGTCGGCGGCAGCTACGCCGGCGTGGCCGTAAGTGAAGGGGGCCGGATTGCGCTTGCCGGATTCACGCCGTCGCCCTCCATGTTCACGGCCAATGCGTGGCAGGACGAACTCCATACCGCTGCGGATGCGCACCTCGCGGTGGGCCGTCTTGAGGGCTACTTCAAATTCCAGACGGGTGAACACCCGCGCCTCTTCTTCGATGCCGGCGAACTGGCGGAGATCCGCGAGCGCCTGGGCCGCGAGCCCTTCGCCTCCATGTATCAAGCCTTGCGCGAGAATGTGGGGCAGGGCGATTTCTATCGGCTCACGGTCGAGAGCAATCCGCGCGACCGC
>SKLD01000547.1 GCA_007123395.1 Opitutales bacterium | reverse complement strand
GAACAGGCCGTCGTCAACCGCGCGCAGGGAATGAACGCCCCGCCGCCCCCGCCGTCCGGTGCGGTCGAACCGGGCGCTGGCATGGAAGACGAACCCCCCGTGCTCGACGATCCGCGAGGCGGCCGCATTGAATCCGAAAGCGGCGAGCGTTTCCGCGGCAAGCGCCTCGGCGACGAGAAGGTCTGCCCAGCGTCCGGACCCGCCGGACCGTCCGCGGGCGAACTTCACGATCTCCGACGAAGTGACAAACTTCGCGCGCTCGCCGCCCGCCGTGCCGGAGGCACCCGCCGCCGTCGCGGCGGAACCCTCGGCGGACAGGCGCGCGATCTCCGGCCAATCCTCTTCGGACGGGCGCGCTTCGGCATCGGCGGTATGGTGCTCTCCGATGAGAAAGTTGCCTGGGAAGTCGCCGCCGAAAAGCAGGGCGGCAAGGAGGTAGTCCGCCGGTCTCCACAAGTCCAGGTCACGGTTCGCGCCTATGGCCGGTGCGTTCCGCCGGGCGAAAATACGCCCGAGATGCCCCTCGGGCCGGAGGCTGTCGAGAAACCACGGCCAGCCCTCGCAGAAGCCGTCCCGCAAGCCCCGCTGATAGAGGGGCTCGTCCCGCTCAAACTCGATGTGCCAGTTGTCTCCGGCGAGGGCGGTGAGCCGGGCGAAGCGGTCGGCGGAGCCGTCACCGCGCACTTGGAAAACCGGCCAGCAATGGCCGTGGCGGCCCAGCGTGTTGACCAGGGCGAAGCGCGCTCCGCGCCCTTTCCCAAGCAGAAGGGTCTCTCCACGCAGGTCTTCCCGGAGCACACGCCATGCGGTCGCCTGCGAAACGCCGGCCCGCCGGGCAAGTTCTCCGGAGGACAGCGGCTCGCCCGCCGCGAGGGTCACGCGGATGGCATGCAGGGGCGACCGGCTGGATCGTGAAGGCATAACTCAATTACTGAATAGATAAATCTGTACTTAAATTCATTGAAAGCAACAACAAACAGAACTTCAGCGATTGATAACTGAATTAAAAAGCAGAGACGGGCGGCACGCTGTCGGAATTTTCCGACAGCCCCTGATGCCACTTCCAAAACGTGACAACTTCGGGCCCGCAGCCGGGCGCGCCCCCATGCCGCGGGGGCTCACAACAGTCCGGACAAGCGCAGCCTCCGAGCGTCCACCACCTCTTCCCAAACGCGGTACGGCGGCGGCGGGCGGTAGATCCTCGCTGCTTCGTCATATCGGCCCTCGACCCCGGTCAGTCGAAACATCACGTCGGTCGCCGCCACCTTCACGCCGTCGTCCGTGCAACGTCTGCCGGCCCAAAAATCGTTCCCCGGCCACGATACGTGGTCCCACGCGACAATGCTGAAGAGGGCGCATTCCCCGAAATCCTCCCCCGCGTCAGCATAGGCGGACTGAAGACAAAGCTGGCATTTTCCTGCGTTCCCGTCGAGTAGCGGTCGTATGCTACAAAAGTTGCTTCGGAGTGGAGTTCGAGTTCCGCCGCTACGACGTCACGAGCACCTACTTCGAAGGCAAAGCCGAAGTCGGCAGGGAAACCGCACGGACCTACTCGCGCGACCGGTGCCCCCGACTGCAAGCAAGTCAACATCGGCCTGGTCCGTACTCCGAAGGCCTACCCCTGACCTACGAAGTCTTCGCAGGCAACACCGCCGACCGCCGCGAACAAGAAAGCCCGTTGCTCGAGGATCAATGCCAGCGCCTGCTCGCGCGCCTGGAGGTCACCCCTCGTGGAAGACGGGGGTCATGTCGTCGACGGCACGGTTCTCGTCGATCTGCCGGCGCACGATTTCCTTGCTGGAGACAGGGAAATATTCCTTCAGCCCCTTGACCTCGAGGAGCGCGGCGGAGTTTTTGGTTTTGGTCTCAGCGGTCATCTTTCGACGGCGGGGTGGTTACATGGAAGGGACGGCATGGAGAGTGGCCGGAGGCGTGAGACTTTGGACCGGCGGGCACGGGTCGCCCAACGGAGCACGGACTTGGTCTTCGACATGTCGTCGCTGCGGTCCCCGGAACCAGTCCGTGTGCGGTTGGAGAGACACGGGTTGGAAAAGCGAGGACAACAGGAGCACGGACTTTCCCGTCCGTGACGGAAACGCCCACGGTTTGGACGGATGCGAAGCGGAGATGGCCGGAGGCAAAACCCGTGCTCCCATGGACGAAGCCTGCACGGGCCCCCCAACGGAGCACGGACATTCCTGTCCGTGTGCGGTTGGAGAGACACGGGTTGGGAAACCCGTGCTCCCATGATTCTGAATGCCATGCCCTCCATCACAACCATCACCCTCCTCCTCACACCGCGACTTGCTTGATCTCCTCGTCGGTCAGCGCCACGAGGCGGCCGTCGGGGGCCGGGCGCAGGGGCAGCGGCTGCGAGATGTCGCGCCCCGCCAGCACCGTTTGGATCGTCGGCAGACGTTTGCCCAGCGAGGCCATGCCGGGGATCGCCCCGATCAGTCCCTTCGTGTAGGGGTGCAGCGGCTTTTTCAGCACCGCGCGCACGTCACCGCGCTCCACGATGCGGCCCTGGTACATCACGCAGACCTCGTCGGCCACCTGCGCGACCACGCCGATGTCGTGCGTGATGAAGAGCACGCTCGTGCCCATCTCCGCCTGCAGGTCCTTGATGAGGGTGAGAATCTGCGCCTGGATGGTCACGTCCAGGGCCGTCATCGGCTCCTGGAAGATCATGCCCACGAGACCCCCGCGCACATGGTAGAGCCGCTCGTCCTTCTCGTGCAGTTTCACCACGTCGAGGGCCGGCTCGTCCTTCGGACGGATTGTCACGCTCCCGCGCATGATCTTCCCCGGCGACTGGATCAGCCGCATGATAGAGTAGGCGTTCACGCTCTTGCCCGAGCCCGACTCCCCCACAATGGCGAGGCACTTGCCCCGCTTAATCTCGAAACTCACGCCGGAGACCGCCTTGACCACGCCCTCCTCCGCGAAAAACGAGACGGCGAGGTCCTTCACTTCAAGGACGTTGGCGGGAGCATTGTCGGAACTCTGTTCGGGCATAAGGGATTCTCCGGAAAACAAACGGAACAATCCCAAAAACAGCACCCGTACTCCCCCGCGCAACCCGAAAAGCGGCGCGCCTTTCAGCATTGTAGGAGGGGGCCAAGGGAAGGTGGCGAATAAGATTGACCCTATTCACAATTCCCCGCCTTGATGGAAAAAAGAACGGTCACAATGCATTGAGAAGTTCCCCGCGCCGGGTTCACGTGCGGCTCGTGTGTTCCTCTTTCCATCCAATTACAAGTCAGTATCCGAAATGAACGAATCTCTCGCCCGGCTCTTGGCCCGTGTGCTGGACACCTCCTGCGGAACCCTTTGGTGGGTGCGCGAGGACTTGTGGGAAGAATCGTCCGACGACTACAGGGCCAATCCGGATCGGGACGGACATCCCGGCCTTTCCGTGGCGGAGCGCTCTCTTCTGCTCCCCAGCGAGCGTGTGCCGTTGCTGATCGGGTTCGGCAATGACCGGGGTCCCTTCATTGCGCGGGGACTCAGCAAGCATCGCGGGGCGGATGCCCCTACCTCTTTCGGGCAGGTGGTGCGCCCGGCTCCGGTTCCCGCACAGGAGTGGGTTAAGCCCGCGCCCGATGTCGGCCGCGGTGTGTTGGAGGGCCCGGGCTATTGGCGGAGCCGCGTGCTTCTCAATCACCACAAGCCTCGCCTCACTGAGAAAGAGAGGGAGGCATTGGAAACCTGGTTGCGCAAAAGGAAG
>SKLD01000338.1 GCA_007123395.1 Opitutales bacterium | reverse complement strand
TGATACCCTCGGGCTCAAAGGCTTTGCGATTGTGGTGGCAGAAAAAGAGAATGTTATCCGGGGAAAATGAATCTTCGAGCTTTAAACCGTGAAAATAGTTCTTTGGCTGTTCCAAATCCGCCACGTTCTCGTGGATACTGGCAAGGGCGGGATCCCTCATACTCGAAAGTGCATTCATTGCCCGGATAACATATTTTCCGGTTTATGCCACGCAACCTTTATTCCTCCCCGCTTCCACTCCCCGCCCTTGCCTGCGCTCGCCGCGCGCCGCGCAGGAGCAATACCCCGATGCCGATAACAAAGGCAGCGACAAAGAGCGCGGCAACACGACCGGTGAAGTCCTCGGGGAAAAGGACCAGAGTGAGCAAAAACAATCCCGCCGCGACCGACATTTTCCCCATGATACGCAACTGCGGCAAGTCATTGCCATCGCCCCCGTGTTCCTCCGCCTCGACGGGTGTGCGCATACGCTGAAATAGATCCTCGATCCGCTCACGGCTGCGACTGTGCTCCCATCGTTTGAGTCCTAACGATATCACTACCCCGGCCAGCCCAAAGGCGATGACCCAGAGACCGCGGTCCTGCACGGTCCACTGATTGCCGTTGACCGCTCCGTCCCACAGTGAATAGGCGGCGGGCAGAACGGATAAACCGGCGATGACAAAGTAAGAGACAAAGGGAAGGCGGCGGATAAAAAGACCGGCCACGAGTGGAATGGTGACAGGCAGTCCGATGAGCGTGGCAATGACAAAGTAGGCGTCGAACAGCTGAAACTGGCGCTGCATCGCAAGCATGAGCGCCATTGCGATGATGGCCATGCCGAGAAACAGCGTAATCCACCGGCAAACGCGGAGTTCAAGGTCGGCGGAGGGTTCGCCGAGGTTGAAGAGGCCGCGGAGCCATGGCCAGAAGTTGCGCGCGAGGGTCCCCGTGACCATGTTCAGTCCCGTGTCCATGCTGCTCATGGTTGCGGCAAACATCGCCACCACCATGATGCCAAGAAGCCCCGCGGGCAGGTAATGCATTGCGGCAATCGCGTAGGAGGCCTCGGACGGATTGTCCAAGGCGACGCCGGCGACCTCACCTGAAAGTGTCACCCGCGCCACCATCGGCGGAAGGATCCACACCAATGCGCCGACCGTCATAAGAATAAATGCCAGCAGCGCCGATTTCCGGCCTTCCTTACCGTCCTTCACCGACAAATACCGCGGCGCACCGGAAATGGAAAGGAAGCCGCTTAGTTGAATGAGGAAAATGGCGATCATCCATTTCCACGTGAAGCGATCTCCGGTGAACTCGCCGGGATCCTTCACAAATCTGAAGTCATGGCCCACCACCGGATCGGAGAACATTGCCGCGATCCCTGAAAACCCGCCCACATGATAGAAGCTGTAAACGGCCAGCACCAGAGTAATCGGAACAAGGATGAGGCTCTGCAGGAAGTCTGTCGCCATAACGCCCCAACGCCCTCCGCTCGTGGAATAAAAGGTAACGACAAACCCAATAACGACAATCGTCGGAAGGAGCGGAAAGCCAAACACAGCGCTGGCAAAGACCGAAAGCGCCCAAAGCTGAATCGCTGCGCCCACCGGTGCCAGAAACGCGAACGACCAGACATTGAACTGCTCCGCACCCACGCCAAAGCGGTCCCGGATAATATCCGCAAGGGTATACGCCCGCGTCTGCCGGAACCACGCCGCGAGGAAAAAATAACCGACAAGAAAACCCACGCAGTTCGCCGCGTAGACGACAAGAAGGGTCGGACCCGCGTCATAGGCCGCGGAAGCGTTGCCGGTGAAGGTGAAGGCACTGATCGCCGCCATCACCGAGCTTGTCCCGACCATCCACCAGAGGCCTTGCCCGCCTCCGCGGACAAAATCGCTCAAGTTGCGATTCAGTCGCGAAAAAACGTAGCCAATGACGATGAGGAACCCAAGGTAAAGCCCAAGGGTGATATACTCATCCGCGTTTTGCATGGCACCCGGTTACGGAGCGGGTGCGAAGATCCATCCGCCGTCGGTGTCCTGACTATCGCCCGGCACAAGGATCCACGCATCCAAGGCAAAGGAATAGAACCAATCTCCGGAGGCATGGTACACCACGCCCAGCCAATCGCCGGTGTCGGTGTATTCTTCATCAAACACCACCGGGCCGGTTCCATCCGAAAGCGGCACGTACAACCAAGCACCCTCGGCTCGATAATTCTCTTCAGGAAGATGTAGCCAGCGACTGGCGCGCGCGGAATGCACCCAACCCCCGCCCGCTTCCACATAGAGACGCCCGAGGTACGCGCCGGTCTCAACCGAACCGTCCGCGAGGATGGCGAGGCCGGCCCATTGCTCCGGCGGAGCGATGGCACCACCCGTGGGGAAGTCGAGGTTCTTACCACTATAATCAATATAGAGATCGTCCAGATACATCGGCTCCCGCGGGAAGGAAACCTCGATTGAGTTGATGTTGTGGATGATGCCGAAACGAACAATCGGATCCGAAGCCCGACTGCGCATAATAAAGGTTTCGTTACCGTCAAACGACATGATGCGCGTTTGCTCCGGATAGTCCAGACCACCCTGCATATACAACTCGTAGCTGTTGTCGGCAGCGTTCACGACCATCCACACATTATACCACGTCCCTTGCTCGGGGAATCCGAATGTCTCATACCGACTTTGATTATACACATCAAACGTCGCGTTCGTAAACTCATACCGCATGATCGTCTCCATGTCGCCCCAGAACTGAACCCATTCCGGTTGGTGTGTCAGGCCGAACACATTGTCGGCTTCCCAAGTCTCCACCCCAAGCCGGAAAAAGAGGGTGGCAACCCCTTCGCGCTCTATGGGCTCGGGAAGAAAAGTGGAATGCGCCACCGCTCCCGGAAGGCCGAAATTATCTCCCTCGGCGGGGCCTCCGGAAAAACGACCGACGTAGGTGTTGTTGCCGCCAAGAGGATCCATTGCGATTTCAAAGAGACCTTGGAACTCTGAGTGAATGCCGGCTTGCAGCAACTGGGAGTCCCCTTCCCAACGCGACGTATCCCGATCTTCAAAGTCTTCGATGAGTATCCAATTCGCCATGAGCGGACCGAATGAAGAGAGGAGCGCTGAAACGGAGAGATGCCATATTTTCATGTTCATTGTATTATTTTCTTGGAGTTAGGGTTGCGGTTAAAAATCGATTTCCATCGTGAAACGAAAGCTGCGCGGAGCATGGACAACTTTGGAACGGCGGGTCTGCACGCCCGCCAAAGTCTCCGGCGCATCATAAGTGACGACGGAACGGGATATTCGGTGATTGAACAAGTTGCTCACATTGAGCCGGAATGTTGTACGGTAACGCCCGAAGTCCGTGCGGTAAGCGAGGTATCCGTCGAATGTCGTGCGCGATGGAAGGTCCGGTGTCGGATAGCGGTTCTCGACCATGTTGATTCCCCCCACTGGAATCGAAGTCTGCGCCCTGCCGCGGTAAATCACGCCACCCCCGATGGAAAGCCCCTCAAGCGGCCCCTCCATGAAAGAATATTTATTCCACATGCTCGCCGTAGTCGAGGGATTGAAGAGAAGGTCCACACCGAGTATGCCGCCGGAATCATGAGTCGACGGGTCCAAACCGTCACTGTAGTCGGTATCGGAAAACGCATCGAGGCCCAGAGAGTAGACCCACGAATCAAACTCTGTTCCAATGTTCTGCCCGTTGTAGGTTACCGGCAGTAGCTGAAAGGTGGACGTTGCCTT
>SKLD01000154.1 GCA_007123395.1 Opitutales bacterium | reverse complement strand
TGCGGCCCGTGCGGCCTTCGAGCGGGCGCGCGACGCCGGCGCCCTCGCGGTGCGCGCCGACTCCCGCGTCAACCGCATCCTCCGCGGGGAGGCCCGCCGCGCGGGCGGAACCGTTGCACTCGTCGACGCCGAGCGCGAACTCGCCCGCGACGCCCCGCACGGCCTGCCGGGGCGGGAGGCGTTTTACGAGCACGTCCACCTCACGATCGACGCGAACTACCGCCTCGCCCGCCTCCTTGCCGACGAGGTCGCCCGCGGTCTTCCCGCGCACATCGCGACAGCGGACACCGGCTCATGGGTTCCGGCGGAACACTGCGAACGCGTTCTCGCCATGACGCTCTGGGACCAGCACCGTCTCTGGAACAACATGCACCGCCGACTCCTCGTGCCTCCCTTCACGCGCCAGTCCAGCCACGCCGCCGACCTCGCCCATCTCCGCGGGCAAGCGCAGGCCGTCATCGCGCGGATCGGCCCGGACACACCGCGGGAGGACCGCGAACTCTACGAGCGAGCCCTCGCGGAGAGACCCGACGATGTCCTCACGTGGGCACGTTTTGGCCAGTATCTGGAGGCGATAGGACAACGGGCGGAGGCGATCAAGGCGATGGAACGGGTCTGCGAACTCCTCCCCGATCTTGAATGGCCGCAGTTCTACGCCGGCAATCTCCTCATGCGCGCGGAGCGCCACGCCGAAGCCGCCGAACGCTTCTCCCGCGCCCTTGAAATCCGCCGCGACTTCCGGCAGGCCCGCGAAGCCTTGGATGAAATCCAGAGCGGCCGTCCGGCGACGGCGGGCGCACGCACCCCTTGAGCCCAATGCTGCTCGTTAAGCCCTGCATCGTGCGGGCGAAGCCCGCCTTGGACTGCGGTGATCCTTCACCGCCTTTGCTGCGCAAGGAGACCGCTCAACCTCACCCGCCACCCGCATAAACCGCGGGCTGCATCGGAGAGGGGACATTCCTGTCCCCGGTCACGGCCGGGGCGCAACCCTTGCCGCCAGCCCCTCCGCCCGCATTCGGCAGGCACCCACCGAGCGCTACCCACCGGAAGCGCGGACAGGTGCCGAGCCGCTTGCGGCGACACCCGCGAAGCCCATGTCCGCTCTCCGTCCGCGCCGCGCCTGTCCCCGGCCACGGCGAGGCGCAACCCTTGCCGCCAGCCCCGCCGAGTATATCGGGCACCCTCCCGGCGGCGGTTCCGCTTGATCAACGGACCGAATACATCATCGGAGAAAGCACGGAGCCGCCCGCGAGCGCGATCAGCGCAAAAGTCAGCGTTGCAGGAAGGCGAGAAGTAGCTGGACTGTCTTTAGCGTCCAGCCCGAGGCGGCGGGCGTGGTGCGGATGGCCGTGAGTCTGTCGCGTCGCTGAAGGTGAGGGAGGTAGATCGTTGGCCGTTGCGGTGTCGGGGGATAAAACCTGCCCGACTACGCTTTGCCACGGCGGAACACGGCGTGGCACGATTCCACTTTTGATCGTCGCTCCGAAAGCGAACGACTCCGCCTGCGGGTTTGCCGACCCCCACCAACGCTTCATCCAAGTAAAAAGTTCTGCGCCTAATGCGAATCACGCAGCCCTGTATATTCGTTTCAATGCATTCTCAAATCTGCGCCCATCCGGAATATCTATGCGGTTTTATACGTTACATTTTTCCGGATAGGACGATTGTTTTCAAAGGCGGGCGGCACCGCTTGCCGGTATTATCCCCGCCCTGCGGCAGGCACCGCTGAGAAAAGCGGCCTAAGCCAACGCCTTCATACACAGGTTTTACCCGGAAATCGTCAAGGAAGTGGGTTCAAGGTCGGAATAAATCGCAGCCATGGCAAGAAAATGCATTGACATGCGAAGGAGAGGCAGTCTTTTATTCCCTAGTCATGCATATTCATGCACGACTTCACACAACCATAACCCATCACTAAAGCAAAAACATGAAATATCTGCACTTACTACTAACGGCCGGGGCCTTCACGGTCGCCTCGGTCTCCGGGCAAATCATTGCGACCGGAATCAACAACGGCGGTTTCGAGGATGACGACTCCGGCGATCCGCCATCTGGCTGGAGTCTCAATGAAGTCGGCGGATCCATCACCGTTTCCGACGAATATGCCTTCGCGGGATCGAATTCCCTTGCCATCGACAGCACGGGTGCGGGCGATTGGGCAGTGCCGAATGCCTTCCAGAGCTTCCCGGCAACCCCCGGCGCGGAGTACTCCCTATCCGGCTACATGTTCATGCCGGACTCGGACCCGATCACAGACGCCTCCTTCGGGATTTTCAAGATCGAGTTTCAAGATAGCGGCGGAACAATTCTAGACGTCGCTGGCTTGGTCACGACAGGTACCGCAGCGGGTGGGCCATTTTTCGGTGCCGAATCCGATCCTCAACTCAACTCAGGCAGCGCCTCCGACACTTGGGTCTTTTCGGAAGCGGTGGTCACCGCTCCCGCTGGGGCAGCATCGGTCGGGTTCTACCTCCTGAACGTAAACCAAGGGATCAATCCAACGACCATCTACTTCGATAACATCACAGCCATCCCTGAGCCCAAGACCTACGCCCTCATCGGCGGTCTGCTTGCCTTGGGCTTGGTGATGTATCGGCGGCGGCGACGGGCATAACCCAAAACGTAAGCCTTAGGAATTTTTCATTCCTGAACAAGGAACCCGCTATCGAAGGATAGCGGGTTTCTTTTTGTGGGAGAGCCTACTGCAAAACCGCTTGAATTCTGCTGTATTGAAATACCAATCGGGCGAATTCGCCGCCGTAATGTGCGCCGCAGATTGGGCGTTCACTGCGTCGCACGGTGGTACCGCGCCGTTGACTCCGGCCGGACGGCAAGCCGGTCCGGCTACGGTGATCCACGCATGCGCGCCGGGGCGGGGTGGTCTCTTTGCCTGCGTAAGCCGTGCCAGAGCGGATTGGCCATCCGTCACACCCGCACGGCGGCACCGGACGACACGCGCAAGCTGTGCCAGCCTTCCTCCGCCGCGCTGCTGCAATCGTGCGGGGCGATGCGTTCGAGCCGCAGCTCGTCCAGCATGGGCCCGGGAACGGCCTCGACGGCAGCGCGCAAGATGCCACGGCACATGGCCTCGCCCAGCGCCGCCGAAACGGAAAGCAGGAGCGTGACGCCGCTGCGGCCCGTTCGGAAAATGCGCCCGAGCCGGCCGCGTTGAGGCCCCCCGCGAAGTGCACCCCGAGAAACGCGCGCGCGCCGCCGTCCTCCCGCCGCGCAGGAAGTCGAACACCGCGAACCGGTCCCCGACCGCATCCGCCGCGCGTGGTCGGCAGTGAGCCGCTGCCTGCGTTTCCTCCCGTTCCATCCTTGCGGTTGCGCGGAGACAAGATACCGCTCCTATCCAGCGAGGGGGCCCGTCTAATAGGAGACGACTTGATAGACATTCTCCGGTGCTGCGTGGGGATCGAAGACCGTCATGGTGGAATCATCACCGATGATTTCACCGCCGAGGTTGTTCCATTCGGTCTCGGGTCCGAGATCCGCGGCCGCCCACTGCACCTGATAGATTACGTTGTTGCTTGCAAACCAACTGATGCCAACGCCCGGCTCGATTTGGAGAACAAAGGGCAAGGGACCGATGGGGGTCGCGCTCACGGCTGAGCTGTTGGGACCCGAACCGCCGGCGTTGAGCGCCGAAACCACATAGTAGTAGGTTTGGGCGTTGGTGACGCTGGTGTCGGTAAAGGTCAGCCCGGTCGTGGTGCCGATGGAGACGAAGGGGCCGGCCATG
>SKLD01000193.1 GCA_007123395.1 Opitutales bacterium | reverse complement strand
GATAGCGTTTTCGAAGAGGAGCTGACTACGCAACAGCTCGTGCCGGACGCCGAGCTGAGACGGCCCCCCGCGTCGCTGGCTCCTGTGGACCTCCTTCCCGCCAACCTTCCCGACGCGTGGACCCAGAATGCCTCTACGGGCGAAAAGCTATACAGCGAGCTCCGTAAAGAGAAGGGCATGCCCTGGCCCAAGAAGATGTTCCTTGAAGCGTTCAACGCCGGCATTGCCCAGGGATTCTACAGTCGTAGCGACGGAACGGGCGAGTTCGAGGATTACGGCTCCGCCGCAAAGGGCGCGATCCGGATCGAAGCCAAACCAAAGCCAGTCCCCGCACCCTCTCCAACTACTGGCAAAAAGAACTTCAACGGCTACGAAACGCCGGAAGTGGAGCTGGAAATCCACGAGTTGCAGGATCTGGAAGAAAACATCGACAAGCTAAACAGTCTGTTGTCGGGCTGCGATATGCGGGTTGTCGTCAAGATCCGCGCCTCCGGAGAGGCCGAGAAAAAGTCTGCCGAGGTGACCCAGCTTTTGGAGCAAATCAAGAAGGGTTGGTCGGGCTCCTCCAATTAGCTCCAGGCACCTGTCTGCAAGTAACACCTCCAGCTATGCCTAGAACTGTTTTTTATTCCTGGCAAAGCGATCTGCCGAACAAGACCACTCGAACCCGAAACCATGGGTGCGGGACGCTTTGCGGAAATGGGGTTTCCGTTTCCCGAATTCCTCGGCCCCTGGGTGGGGTTCTGGGAAATCGCGGGCGGTCTCCTCGTCCTGATCGGTCTGCTGACGCGAGCCGGTGCGGTGCCCTTGATCATCACCATGATCGTGGCCATCATTACGACGAAGCTGCCGAACTTTGCCGCCGACGGTCTGGTGGCGGCCCTTCATTCCTGGCGTCTCGACGTCTCGTTGTTGCTGGCGTCACTCTTTCTTTTCATCGCGGGCGGCGGAAAATTCGCGCTCGACCGCCTCATCCACCGGAGTCGGTAGCCTCGGCAGCCCGTCCGAAATCTTGCGCAAGTTGAACAAGTTTTCCCGGGCTACGGGATAGCGCATCGGTCTTTTCATTCGGGTGCCGCAGAGCGAAATTCCCGGCAATGAATCTAAAAGAAATAGGTTGTTCCCCTCCGCCCCAAGGGAGGGCGGGGGATGCAGGGGATTCGATTGCGGCGGATCCGTCGCTCGCAAAGAGTGCGTTCACCCCGCAAGACGTGGAAGGGTGAAAAATAGCGTCCCCCCTAATTGGCAGCTTCCAGGAGGGCGTTCCGGCGTCCCGGAATGGACGCCCCCGTCATCTCTCGTTTCGCTTGGTCGTAGTCGCGCTGGGTGATATCGAGGGAACACCGCCCCGCGAGAACCGCAAGTTCACCCGTACGCAAGTGGAGAAGCTCGCGAGCGGACTTGCCGGTGCAGGGTGAGGCCGGGTGCAAGATGGGCTGCGCGGACAGTTCCTTCATGTCGAAACCGGATTTCTCCAATTCTTTGACCGCTTCTTCAGCGGTGGGGTGCGCGGAATATACGCTGATGGTGGTGCTTTTAATCATTATACCTTTATACCTTTGAGAAAAATCCTTCTTAGGATACAAGAAGCGAGGCGGTCCATCGATGGGCTATAACCCTACTACCCGCGTTCAACGCCGCCTGCTCTTCCCCACCGGCCCAAGGCATTTAGCGTGCCCCAATCGTGGCGTAATCGCGCTAGCGTCGCAGGCAATCAATTCCGGCCTTCCTCCGGGGCACTCGTCTGTATGGCGGGACTGTCTTCGGTCCGCGCGTGTTCCTCATCCAGAATGAGGCGCAAGCCATGCCGACTGGCGAACGGTATCAAGGCGGGTGCCGCCCGCTGCGCCGCACGCTTCAGCATCGCCCTCGCCTCCGCCGCAAAATCAAGGGTGTCGTAAAGGATAACCGCATTCAACGTCGCCTCAGAAAAGGATTTTTCTCCCGGAAGCAAATCGGCGTCAACGCCCGGGGCCGGCAACCCGTCAGCGCGCCCCACTTGAGTGGGATCTTTGATTGGCGGTACCGCTTCATTCAAAAGCGGGTTCATCTTCCAATCTCTTTCCGGATTTTTCAATGGGTTGTAACCCTACCGTCCGGTATCACCAGCCAACGCGGTGGGTGAAATGCGTTTCAGCGAGCATTGCCATGGCAGGGGGCTCCCGTTGTCGTCATCGCACAGCGAATCATTTTCAGTGGAGAGGGGCGGCGTGGCGGCCTTGGTCTTTTCCGTTTTTGGCACCGGCTACTTGATAGTCCGACGGATCCCGAGGATCACGGCGGCGGAGTTCGCCTTGCTGTCGCGTGTTCCTCTGACCGATATGGCGAAGGTGACGGAAGCCCACGAGGCGATGCCGCTCTTCGTCCCAGAGACGGAAAGCCAAGGATTTGAAGCTGCCGCGCAGCGTCACCGGCGGCACGGTTTGAAACAACGGCTCCGCCTTGTGACACCGCTCCAGATGATAATTGGGAATCCGCGGACTCAAGTGGTGAATGTGATGAAATCCGATGTTGCCCGAGAACCATTGGAGGATTCCGGGCAGTTTGTAGAACGAGCTGCCATGTAGCGCGGCCGTGAGATAGTCCCATTGGCCGCGGCGTTGCCAATAGACGCCCTCGTACTGATGCTGCACGTAAAATAGCCAGACACCGGCCGAGCCCCCCACGGCCATCGCGGTGAGTTGGATCACAAGATACGCCTTGAGACCGAAAAGGAGGATCAAACCGGCGCCGAGTCCGAGGATGCAAAGATTTGTCCAATACACGGATTGCCGCTCGCGCCGGCCGGCCTTGCGGTTGGGGAACCGATGCAGGATCAAAAACATGAAAAGCGGCGCGATAACAAAGAGAATTCCGGGGTTGCGCACCACCCGATAGGCAAACCGTCTCCAGCGGGAGCTTTCGAGGTATTCCTCCACGGTCAACGTCCAGATATCGCCCATCCCCCGCTGGTCGAGATTGCCGGAACTCGAATGGTGGACGGCATGTTCCCACCGCCAGTGCCGGTAGGGGGTGAAGACCAATACGCCGGTGATGAATCCCCAAACGTCATTCGCCCGGCGCGATTTGAAGAACGAGCCATGACCGCAGTCGTGGTGGATAATGAACAGCCGCACCATAAATCCCCCGGCCAGAACGGCCAACGGCACCACCAACCAATAGGAGACCGCCGCCCAGACGTACATCAAATACCAGAGCGCTCCATAAGGGACGAGCGTGTTGACGAGCTGCCAGACGGCACGCCACCGGGACGGTTGCTGGTATCGGATGACGATCTGCTTCCATGCCGCCGCGCCGCTTGGGCGTTGCTGCGTCAGCGAAGATGCGTCCCTTCCAGTGTGGTTGGAATCACCTGTTGGCATCATTTGCTCTCCTTCAAGCGGGAAACCAGCTTCTTCCCGTTCCGGCCGGTTTCCTGCCGCCTTACTTGCCTTTACCATTTTTCCCGGCCCGCCTTACGGCATCGTCGTTGCCCCCGGCACGCGCCAAAGCGGTGAGGGCGCTTCCGCCATTTTAGGCGGGACATTGGCGATTCGGCGCCCGGCGTCATAAATGTCCGCCAGTTCGGTGAAAAACAGATCGTGGAGCGTTTTCATGGGTGTTCGGTGTTCTGGATGTAGGTTGAAGTCGGGACTGGGGACTGTGAAGTCGCTCGCAGCCGTCGATAACAGAATCTAGCACGTTGAAAATCTTTTGCCTATCGGGTGTAACCCTACGTAATCAGCTCTGTTGGGCGTGATCTCATCGATGGACAGGATTTGTG
>SKLD01000226.1 GCA_007123395.1 Opitutales bacterium | reverse complement strand
TGCCGCGAAGGCTCGCTCTGGATGAAGAAGATCACCTCGCGCATGGTCTCCGGCGGCGCGCGCAAGGAAGACGCCGCGCTCCTCGCCTCTATCGGCGACCAGATCGCGGGCCGCACGATCTGCGCCCACGGCGAGGCCTGCGCGTGGCCCACCCAGAGCTTTGTCGCCAAATTCCGCGACGAGTTCGAAGCCGCCGCGGAGCGAAACCCGGAGGAATGGAAGAAACGCGAATTACGCCTCGTCTGAGGCAATCCACGCGATACCCGAAATGAGCGAAGGCCAAGAAGACAAACGAATCCCGATTTACGTCGACGGTGAAGAATTGAAGGTCGATCCGGGGACGAACCTCATAGATGCGGTCGCCTTGGCGGGCAAAGAGGTGCCGCACTACTGCTACCACCCGAAGTTGAGCGTGGTCGGCAACTGCCGCATGTGCCTCGTCGAAATGGGTATGCCCGGGCGCGACCGCGCCACCGGCGAGCCCATGCTCGAGGAAGACGGTTCCCCCAAGATCATGTGGGTGCCCAAGCCTGTCATCGCCTGCGCCACCAACGCCGCCCCCGGCATGCATGTGCGCACGGAATCAGACCTCGTGAAAGAGTGCCGCGAGGGCGTGATGGAATTTCTCCTCGTCAATCACCCCCTTGACTGCCCCATCTGCGACCAAGCGGGGGAGTGCCGTCTGCAGGAGTTCGCGACCGACTACGGGCGCGGCTACAGCCGTTTTATCGAGCAGAAGAACGTCAAACCCAAGCGTACCCGCCTCGGGCCGCGTGTCATGCTCGACGACGAGCGCTGCATCCTCTGCTCGCGCTGTATCCGCTTCTGCGAGGAAGTGGCGGAGGATCCCGTCCTCGGCTTCGTCGACCGCGGCAGCTACACGACACTCACTGCCTTTCCCGGCAAGGAACTGGCCAATAACTACTCCCTCAACACTGTCGACATCTGCCCCGTGGGCGCGCTCACCTCCACCGACTTCCGCTTCAAGATGCGGGTGTGGTTTCTCAAGGAGACCGACTCCATCGACACCGAGTCGAGTGTCGGTTGCAACACCGTCGTGGGCTCGCGCGAGGGCAAGATCTATCGGATCACCCCGCGGCGCAACGACCACGTCAACGACACGTGGATGCCGGACAGCGGGCGCGCTCTCTACAAGCAGGTCGAGGCCGAAAACCGTCTCACCGGCTACTCCATCGAGGGCAGGCCCTGCTCGCCCGACGAAGCCTTTTCTCTCGCCGCCACGCTCCTCAAGGGACACCGCGCCGCCATCGTCGGCAGCGGGCGCCTCAGCGTGGAAGAGCAATACCTCCTGCGTCGCATGCGCGAGGCCGTCGGCGGCGACGCGCCCACCTTCCTCGTCGGGCGGACAGGGGAGGGCGACGGCAAGCTGCTCTCCGCCGACCGCAACCCGAATACCCGCGGCGCGCTCCTTACCGGTCTCGTCGATACATTGCCCAAGGAGGATCTCCACGATCTCGCCCACCTTATCGCCGAGGGAGAGGTCGACACCCTTCTTGTCGCGGGCGAGGACCTTACCCAAGCCGGTGTCACCCGCGAGCAGCTCAAACGCGTGCAGATCGTCTACATGGGCACCCACCACAACGACACGAGTTCCGTCGCCAAGGTGGAGATTCCGGTCCTTACGGTGTTT
This sequence comes from Opitutales bacterium, assembly GCA_007123395.1. Lineage (GTDB taxonomy): Bacteria > Verrucomicrobiota > Verrucomicrobiia > Opitutales > Oceanipulchritudinaceae > SLLG01. Next base: position 2,118 of record SKLD01000226.1, on the reverse strand, counting down.
GAAAAATCCGGCACTTTCGTCAACCAGCAGTTCCGCGTGCAGAAGTTCGCGCAGGCCGTTCCCGGCCCCAAGGGTGTCCTCTTCGGCCTGAGCAACTACACGCGCCTCCTCGAGACCCTCGGCTCCCCCAGGCGCATTGCGCCCAGCCCTTCCAATGTCTGGAAGGAAATGGCGGGCGACGTGCCCGAATTCGCCGACCTGCGTTTCGAGGACATTCCCCGTACGGGCACCGTTGTCGACGATTCCCGTTTCGCTCATCTTCCCTTCGTCGAGGGACCGGGCTTCCACTTCAACCCCGAACGCGCCGCCGAAACCGCCGGCGCCTGAACCCGCACGCACCCGAAGCCACAGCCACCATGGTCACGGACTCTCTCGAACTCGTCATCAAAGCCTTCCTCGTCATCGGCGCGGTCATGACGATGGCCGGCTATGCCGTTCTCCTCGAACGCAAGGTCGCGGCCCGCGTACAGGGCCGCCCCGGACCCAACCGTACGCAAATTCCCATTCTCGGGTCCATCCCTGTCATCGGCACCTTCCTCACGCGTCTCGGGGTCTTCCAGCCCGCCGCCGACGGACTCAAGTTTCTCTTCAAGGAGGATCCGCTCCCCGGCCACGTAAACAAATTCTACTACGTGCTTGCACCGATGGCCGCCTTCATCCCGGCCATGCTCACGATGACGGTTCTTCCCTTCGGCGCGATCACCGACCCGGTTACGGGAGCGACTTCGCCCCTCGTCCTCGCTGACCTTGACATCGGCATCCTCTTCATCCTCGCCGTCTCCTCCCTCGGTATTTACGGCATCATTCTCGGCGGTTGGGCCTCCAACTCCAAATACCCCTTCCTCGGCGGCGTGCGCGCCTCCGCGCAGATGATCTCCTACGAAATCGCCCTCGGCCTCTCCATCCTTCCCGTCTTCCTTTGGTTCGGCGGTAGCCTGAATCTCTTCAACGTCGTGCAGGGCCAGAGCCAGGTATGGACCATCCTTGTCCAGCCCGTCTCCGCCCTTATCTTCCTCATTGCAATCTTCGCCGAGACCAACCGTCTGCCCTTCGACATGCCGGAGTCCGAGACCGACCTTGTCGCCGGCTACAACACCGAATACGGTGCCTTCAAATTCGGGCTCTTCTTCGTCGGCGAATACACGCATATCATCATCGGCTCGGGCGTCTTTGTCGTCCTTTTCCTCGGTGGCTGGACACTTCCGTTCATCACGCTCCCGGCGGGCCTCTTCGGCGCCGTTCTCTCCGTCCTCATATTCCTCGCGAAGGTGTTCGTCATCGTCTTCTTCTTCATGTGGATCCGCTGGACGCTCCCGCGCTTCCGCTACGACCAGGTGATGAACCTCGGCTGGAACAAGCTCTTGCCCCTCGCTCTCGCCAACCTTGTTTTCTACGCCATCGCTATTGCCGTTATCGAACAATTGAACTGAACCATGGCCACTAAAGTCGTCGAACGGAAACCATTGAGCCTCGCGGAACGCACCTTCCTTCCGCAAATCGTAAGCGGGCTGCGCGTCACCATGAAAAACATGTTCAAGGCGCCCGTCACCCTCGAATACCCCGACGAGCGGCCCGACATCCCGCCCGGCTACCGCGGCGTGCCCACCCTCGTCAAAGATCCCAACGGGCGCGAGAAATGCGTCTCCTGCCAGCTCTGCGAGTTTGTCTGCCCGCCCAAGGCCATCCGCATCACGCCCGCCGAAATCCCGGAAGACGCCGAGACCGCCCACGTCGAAAAGGCGCCCGAGGAGTTCGAAATCAACATGCTCCGCTGCATCTATTGCGGGCTGTGCCAGGAAGTCTGCCCCGAGGAAGCCATCTTCCTCCAGGACATCTTCTCCGTCACCGGTACCTCCCGCGAAGAACTCGTTTTCAAAAAAGACAAGCTCTACGCCCTCGGCGGCACTCTCCCCGACAGCCACTTCAAGTGGGACAAAAAGAAAGCCGACGAACTCGCCGGCAACCCCCACCACTGAGCCCGACCCCAGTCGGCGTAGCGGAAGCACGGACATGGTCCGCGACATGTCATCGCTTCCCCCCCCGGAACCTGTCCGTGTGCGGTTGGTGGGCAGGAGCACGGACATTCCTGTCCGTGTGCGGTTGGTGGGCAGGAGCACG
>SKLD01000147.1 GCA_007123395.1 Opitutales bacterium | reverse complement strand
GCTTCAGCGAGCGCCGCGCCGCGGACTCGCGCTCTCGCCAGCCGCATCCGTGCCTCGCTGAAGCTTCAGCCTACGGCGCGAAACGCGCGTGCCGACGATTACTCGCCGCAGCCGCCTTCTTTATAGCCGCAGGCCGTGTTGCGGCACTGGCGGCATTTGCCGTCCTGGATGTAGGTCATCTGGCCGCACTTTGGGCAGAGGTTGGCGCTGTTGCGCTGGAGGGCGGAGGCAGTGGCTCCGTTCTTGCCGGGGGCGGCGGAAGCAGCGGGTTCCGGTTTCACGGCGGCGGGCAAGGCCACGGGAGCGGCGGCGACGGCGGCCTGCATGACACCGGCTTCGGAGGGCCACGTCTGCGGGCCGCCTTCCGCCGCGCTCATGTCGATGAGGCGGCGGTTGGGCGCGGGGAAGAGCCAGTCGAGAATGCGTGTGATGAGGTCGACGAGGCTGGAGCACGACTTGATTTCATCGGTGCGCTCGCCGTCGCCGTCATCCCCGACCTGCGCGAACCCGGAGGGCTCGAAGGCCATGTAGCGGAAGTCGTTGATGATCTCGTCGAGCGGCACGCCGTATTGCAGGGCGACGGAGATCGATTTGCAGTAGGCTTCGAGGAGGCCGCTCGCGAAGGTGCCGGTCTGCCCCACCCGACCGAAGATTTCGCCGCAGCGCCCGTCGGGATACACGCCGACGGTGAGGTAGCCGCGGATGGCCCCGCCGATGGTGAACTTGACGGTCTGGGCGGCGCGGCGTCCGCGCAGCTTGCGCCGGCGCGGCTTGGCGGCGTCGGCGAGCGACTCGCGCATCTGCCGGTCGGCGGCGAGGACGAGGCCGTCCCACACGGTGGAGGGGTCGTAGCGACGGCCTTCCGGCGTGTCGACACGGAAGACGGAATTGGCCTTACTCTCCGCGCGGAAGAGCGCGATGCACTTCACGCCGAGGTCGTGGCAGAGCACGAAGCAGCCGCCGATGTCCTCGACAGTGGCGCTGTAGGGCAGATTGACGGTCTTGGAGCTGGCCCCGCTGATGAAGGGCTGGATGGCCCCGAGCATGCGCATGTGCCCTTCCGGGGCGATGGAGCGCTTGCCGTCGCCATTGGTCACGGAGCAATCGAAGACGGCGAGGTCCTCGGCACGCAGGAAGGGAGCGCTTTCGAGGTGGTTGGAGCCGTTGAGGACGAGGCTCTCGGCGGGGGTGAGCGATGGCTCGTGCGCGCGGTTGCGCAATTGGAGAATGATGTTTTCGAGCGCCTGCGTATTGTGCTCGTCGCCCGCGAGCCTGTTCCAGCCGATGCGCACAGGGCCGCACTTTTCCGCCGCCCACGGACGCGCGAGGTGCTCCGCCGCCTGCGTGACACCACCGCTGGCGGTGATGAGACCGTCGAGCCCGGCGCATTCGAGGGCCGCCTCGCGCACCGTCGCATTGTCGTAGCCGAGGTAGGCGAGCCCGCGCAAAGCAAGGCGGTTGAACATCTTGATCGAACCACCGCCGGAGAGCTGCTTGTATTTCACAAGGCTATAGTCCGGTTCGATGGAGGTCGTGCCCTCGTCGTAGCACCCGAGCGGCGCGGAGATCGTGCCGGTCGGCGCCATGACGGTGACAAAAGAGTTGCGGAAGGCGTCGGCGGAGCGCACTTCGCGCCACAGCTCCGTCGCCCGCGCACTGACTTTTTCGATACAGGCCAGCTTTTTCCCGTCCATCGCCTCGGGATCGGTGAAGGCCCGCGTGAGGGCGACGAGGGCGTCGCGCCCCGTCAGCCCCTGCGCCTTGGGGAGCGCCTTGCCCTCCGCGCGCCAGAGCTTTTCGATCTTTTCGAGAACGCTCTCGCGTGAAGACATGGGGACGGCGGCCGCCACTTCCTGGCAGGCGGCGTGCAGGTTGACGACCTCGCGCAGGTCTTCCGCCGTGCGGTCGAAGGCGGCATAGGGGCCGAGTTCGCGGGCCATCTCCGCACTCGCGCGGTAGCAGGCGGCCGTGAGGAGGCTCACGATCTGACCGGCCACCCAGCGGCCCTCGTCGGAGTCGTAGGGCAGACCGAGGGCCATGAGGGCACCGCCCACGTTGGCATAGCCGACACCGGTCGTGCGGTAGGTGCGCGTGCCGCGCGCGATCTCGGGAATGGGGAAGCCGCCGCGCTCGATATTAAGGTCGGCGCACACCATGGCGAGCCGCGCCATGTGAACAAGCAGGTCGGGGTCGAAGGTCTGCGTTTCGGGATCGAGGAGGCGGTAGGCGTTGAAGCTGGAAAGGTTGCAGGAGGTGTTGTTCACGTGGAGGTATTCGCTGCACGGGTTGGAGGTGGTGATGTCGCCGTCGTGCTTAACGGGATTCCAGAGGTTGATCCAGTCGTTGTTGTGCTGGCCGGGTTCGCCGTTGTTCCACACGCTCTCCGCCATGGCGCGGAGCAGTTCCTCCGCCTTGAAGGATTCCTCGACGTGCTCCGGCTTCGTTACCCAGCGCGTGGCGTATTCGCCCTTGGCGTGGTAGGCCTGCCAAAAATCGCCCTTCAGCGAAACAGAGTGGTTGGCGTTCTGGTGCGCGAGGGTGTCGCCGTAGAGCATGCCGTCCATGTGGCTGTCGTAGGCCGTCTCATTGGCGGCGGGGAGGTTGAGGATGAGTTCCGCCGCCATACGCTCGGCGGGGGTGCCCTCGACGCGCTTGGTCTTGGCCAACTCGACGAGCTTCACCCGCACGTTGTGCTCGCGCAGGATGATTTTCGCGAGTTCCTCTTGGTCGTTCTTGCCGCGGATGAAGCGGAAGATGTCGGGATGGTCGCCGAAGAGGACGACCATGCGCGCGGCGCGGCGCGTCTTGCCGCCGCTCTTGATTGCGCCCGCCATGCGGTCCCAACCGCGGTCGAAGGACACCGGCCCGGAGGAACGCCCCTTGCCCGTGATCGGCTCACGCGAGGAGCGGATCGAGGAAACATTGATCCCCACCCCGGAGCCGCTCGCGAAAACGCGGCCCTCCGTCGTGATGTGGCTGAGGATGGACTCCATATCATCGTCGACCTGCGTGAGGAAACAGGCCGAACACTGCGGGTGGGCGTAGACGTTGTCGTCTTCGTGGATCTCGACGGCTTCGTGCCCTGTAGCGTAGTAGGCGCGGTTGCCGCGGTTGCCGAGGACTCCCCGCAAATCCGGCCGCCCCCAGCGCCACTGCTCCCAGTGCCCGATATTGAACCACACGGGGCTGTTCGGCGCCCACATCTGGCGCACGAGCATGGCCTTGAGTTCCTCGTTGAAAACGGCCGCGTCCTCCAGCGTGGCAAAGTAGCCCTCCTCCCAGCCCCACACCGTGTAGGTGTTGGCAATGCGGTCGAAAACGTTCTTGAAGGAATCCTCGTATTCCGGGCTCTCCGGTTCGCGCCCGAAGAGGTATTTGTCGGCCACGATGGTGGCGGCGTTTTCGTCCCAGTGCGCGGGCACCTCCACGCCGAGACGCTCGAAGCGCACACCCCCCGTCGCCCAGTCACGGATGCGGATGTCGCGCCGCTCCCAGTGGCATTCCTCGTAGGGGTGCTGCCCCGGCGAAGAGAGGCAGCGCTCGAATTGCAGGCCGCCGAGCAGATTCTTGCGCTCGGGCAGGTGGATGGCAGGACCGAAACGGGTTTCAAGAAGCGGTGATTCAGTAGGCATGGCTTGTCTGTGGTGTGGTTGATTCTTGGAAAAAAGCCGGAGGGACCGGGAGAGCGGAGCGAGCATAGCCGGAGGCGCTGCTGCCGCCATTGATGCAGATCAAGAAATCGCAGGCCGCCCGTCCACATCGGGATGCTTT
>SKLD01000400.1 GCA_007123395.1 Opitutales bacterium | reverse complement strand
TACTCCGGATCGGCTTGCTCTTCGTGGAATCATTTCATCAATATCAAGACATGTTAAGCAAGCGAAGTGCCTCAAAACCTTTATCAAAGAGCTTCCGTTCGGCAGCGTGGACACTTGGTCTGTGGCTGACCATCGGTGCGCAGACTGGATTTGCCGAAGACGAGGAGATCGTCTTCGCCGCAGTGGGAAAGATGGCTGTTTACCGACAGACCGGAACCGACAATGTTGAGCTGAACACGAACTACCGGATCGACGGACGGGACGGAGCGTATGTTTTCTTTTCGACCGTCGACGGGCCTGCGGACTTGCCTCTTCCGGAGCTATCCTGGTCGCAAAGCCCCGCGTTCTTCGCCGATTTTCCGGAGATCACGTATATTCCCGATGAGGATGACGATGAGGTTGAATGGGAGCTGAAATGGAACACGAACGATCTGAGTGCTTTCAACAGCTATTTTCCGGCCGGCTTGTATACGATTTCAATCGGAGAAAAGGAGGCGAACCTGCAATTACCGGCGGACAGCCTTCCCGCTCCGGTCCTAATAGATGTTACGGGGAATGGTGATTGGCGCAACGGCAGATACGTTGTCGCCGAAGGCAACGGTATTGATCTTTCGATAACAGCACCGGACTGGGGTGACGCCAAAACCCGCCTTATACACTTCGAGATGTGGGGACCCGACGGCAGAATCTTCTCCGAGTCGCGCATCGATGATGCGGACTTTCTGCCCGGCCTTGCGCCGCCCTTCACGGCAGACCCAACGGTGCAAGTGGCGGTGCCGCCGACCGCGCTTCCGTGGGCTCCGCACGGAGTCTATACAGTTGAGCTTCTTTACTCGACAGTTGAAGATGTGATATCGGCGGAAGGAATCCTTGGCTTGGCAATTGCGGAATCATCCGTGCGCCTAGAAGTAATCATCGCGCGGCAGTGGACCTATGAACTCTGGCGCGACATGGTCTTCTCCCCGGAGGATGCGGCCGATCCGTCACGGAGCGGACCGCAAGTCGACTTCATTGGCGACGGCATACCGAACTTGATGAAGTTCGCGGTCAACATGTCCCCTTGGGACACCGTCCTCCCGGCGCTTCCGCAAATACAGATGGAGAACGGGCGATTGCAGGCGTCCTTCATCAAACATCGCTTCGCCGATTTGAACTACGTTGTGGAGGTTAGCGACGACTTGGTGACATGGCATTCAGGTGGACCCCATACGCAGTTGGAAGCGCTCATGGAAGAATTCGTTTTCTTCGACCGTGTGATCTACAGCGACCAAAATCCCGAAGGTTCCGATCACCGCTTCATGCGCGTGCGCGTCGAGCCGGTGACTCCATAAGGCCTCGCCGGGCCACCGACCGCCGACTGGCGGAGGCGACGACGCAGATCACTGCCGGTTGCAAGAAACTCCTCTCCACAGTCGACCCGCTGCCCTCACATAGCAGCGACGAGGTCTTTAATGTCCTTGAGGGAGATGGTGGCGGAGCGGGCGGCGGATTCGTCGAGGAGGTCGCGAAGGATGGCGGCCTTGTTCTGCTGGAGTTCAAGGACGCGTTCTTCCACGGTGGAGGCCATGATAAGCTTGTAACTGGTGACGGCGCGCGTCTGGCCGATGCGGTGGGCGCGGTCGGTGGCCTGGGCTTCGACGGCGGGGTTCCACCACGGATCGAAGTGGACGACAGTGTCGGCCCCCGTGAGGTTGAGCCCGGAGCCCCCTGCCTTGAGGGAGATGAGAAAGACGGGGACGGCAGGGTCGTTGTTGAAGCGGTCGACCTCGCCCTGCCGGTCGCGGGTAGAGCCGTCGAGGTAGCGATAGGCGTACCCACTTTCTTCGAGAAACGCTCGCAGGTGCGCGAGGACGGAGACAAACTGGGAAAAGACAAGCATACGGTGCCCGCCGTCGACGGCTTCTTCGAGAAGCTCGCGGAAGGCGAGGAGTTTACCGGAATCGCGCGGGCGCAGCGATTCTTCGAGAAGCCGGGGCTCGGCGCAGACCTGCCGCAGGCGTAGAAGCTGAGCGAGCGCGGCGATGCGGATGCGCCCCTCGGAGGCCCCCGCGGATTCCAGCTCGGCGATGGTCTGCTCAGTGCGGACGCGCACGCTCGCATAGAGCCGCGCCTGCGCGGGCTCCATTTCGCAGAAGACGGTTTGCTCCAGCTTTTCGGGCAGTTCCGGGGCGACAAGTTGTTTGCTGCGGCGGAGAATATAGGGCGCGGCGCGGCGCACGTCCTCGTTGTCGTGCCAACGTTTGTCGTCGCCGCGCAGGCCGGGCGGGAGCGGACGCAGGTGTCCGGGCAGGACAAAGGCAAAGAGCGAGCGCAGGTCCTCGACGCTGTTTTCGACGGGCGTGCCGGTGAGAACAAAGCGGGCACCGGCCCGCACGCGCCGCAGGACTTTGGCGGCCTGCGTGCGGCGGTTTTTGATGTGCTGTGCTTCGTCGGCGACGGCGAGGCGGAAGGTCGTCGCAACGAAAAGCGCCTCGTCGCGGGTGAGCGTGCCGTAGGAGGTAAGGACGATGTCGTAGCGGGCGGCGTCATCCGGCGATTCGAGACGATTGTTGCCGTGGTGGACGAAGACGGAGAACCCCGGCGTGAAGCGCACCGCCTCGCGACGCCAGTTTTCGAGGAGGCTGGCGGGGCACACGACGAGCGACGGCGCCCTCCGCCCGGCATCCTCCCGCGCGGCGGCGAGGAGGGCAAGCGCCTGCGGGGTCTTACCGAGACCCATCTCATCGGCAAGGACACCGCCCAACCCGTTGCGCGCGAGGTGCCACAGCCACGCCACGCCAATCATCTGGTAGCCGCGCAGGCACTCGGCGAGCGCGGCGGGCAGCGGAGGGGTGGCGAGGTGCTGGATAGACCGGAGGGCGGCGGTGCGCGCCTTCCATTCCTCCGGTAACACGATCTCATCTTCCTCGAAGGCATCTTCGAGCGCGGTCTCGGCGGGAGCGAGAGCCGGTGGCTTGAGCGTCTGGCGGAACTCCGGGGAAAAAGGACGCGAGGGATTTCCGGAGAGCGCCCGCTGCACTTTCTCCGCACGCTCCAAGCTGGCAAGATCAATGAGATACACCTTATCCGCCCGGAGGATGTAGGGCTGCCCCGAGGCGATGGCGCGGCGGATCGTCTCCGCGTCGGGCGCGCCCGCGCCGGCCTCAACGGAGACCGCGAAGTGGTCGCCGGAGGACTCACCGCGGACTTTCCAACGCACCCACTCGCGCACGGCGAAGCGGGCGCGGAAGTTGACCGTGAATTCCGCGCGGTAGATTTCGGCGAGGCTGTGCTCGTGTCGCGCAAGAAAAGAGAGGACCTTGTGCCTGTCCCGCAGCCACCACCGCCCGTTGGAGTGCTCGAGGCGGAAGTCGTGCTCGCGGAGGAGCGCGGCGAGCCGTTCGTAGAGCGGATCATCCTTTGGCGGTAGGTGGACGGAGAGAAAATGCGGCGAGCCGTCGATCTCGAGGCCGCCGCCGCAGTGGATGCGCTCCGTCGCAGCGGGCATCCGCCGGAAGGCGTCTGCCGCCGAGGGACGCAGCGGTGCGCCGGGTCGCCCCCGTTTGACGGAGACAGTCGGCGGCGGCTTGGCCGCTTCCGGCGCGGGCAAGTGCTCGGAGACACCGCGGAGGGAAGTCCCCACCCATGGCACAGGCGTGTCGGCGGCGTTGGCCCAAAAGAAAGCGTCGGTCCCGGCGAGGTCGGCGACAAGGATGCCGAGTTGCCCGGCCTTGAGTTGCATGAAGCCGTGCGGGCGCTCGCCCCCGCTCCACTCCGTGAGCCGCGCGAGGACGC
>SKLD01000034.1 GCA_007123395.1 Opitutales bacterium | reverse complement strand
GGAATCGCGGCGAGCCATCGTTCCCCCAGCAAAACCGACGCTTGCTCGCTCCGTTCAGCCCTCCCCAAACCAAAGTGGGTGTTGATAAAATAAAAAGGCCGGCCTTCTTGCGGCGTCACCCGGAGACAAATGGCCCCACGTCCCTCCCGTCTCCGCGCCGCCGGGGTGAGGAAGCCCGCGCGGACTTTTTGAAAACTGAATTTTGAGAAGATGGCGATGCCGTAGCCCTCCCCTTCCTTTTCCAGCATGGTTTGGAAGACGTGCTCCATTCGCAAATGGCGTGCGATGCGGTGGGCCTGATCCTCGCCGCCACTGGTGGCGCGGTGGGCGTCCACTTCCTGCACCGCGACCAAATCCGGATCGAATGCGTTGATCACGCGTGCGATCCGCTCCGGCCGTACTTTCCCGTCGAATCCGCGGCAGCTATGCAGGTTGTAGGTCATAACCCGCAGGCTACCGCCATCCGCCGCCCTCCGCGAAACGCCCGGGACACGCTCCTCGCGGAACTCACCGCCACCCAGATAATGGAGTCCGATTTGCCGCAGATCCTCTCCCCGCACACGCCGCTCCGTGGACGGTAAATGGGCCACGTGCCAGCGCCGGATGCGATCCGGCAAAAGCAAAAACCCATGGGTTTCTTCGCGGCCCGGCCCGCCATGGGCGCCGTTTTCAAGAGGAAAACTCAGGGGCGGGCGCACGGGATCCCAGCCGCTGATGACAAAATCCCCGGCATCCGGATGCCGGCAAAGCTCTGCCGTGTCGTCCGCCACTTCCCGCAAAAAGGGATGTTCGGGGCCAAAGACGGTCTCTTTCTCGTTCAGAAGATCCCAATCGCCGCGGCTGTTGAAAGCCCGGACCCGGTTTTCCGCCTCCCGGATGAGAACCAAGGGAACCCCGGCGCCAACGATTTTCCGGGCATAAGCGCGTTTTGCCTTGGAGCCCAAATGATACGGCATGTAAATATGGCCGATCGGACCCATCGCCGTGACCACGATATTCTTCTTCATATCCGGAATCAACTGGGCTTCCTTTGCCCCCCCGCGCCGCAGGCCCAACAAAGCCTCGCACCGTTCCACGGTCTGCCCCATAAGTTCGGGGACCGGAGCCGGACGTTCCCAGACCTTGAGGTTTTCCGTCGCTCCTTCCGCATACACCTCGGAGAGCGCGGCCTGAAGCGAGCGACCGTTTCGATGCGAAAAAGACTCCGTCCGCTCCTGGCCGTGATCCGAATAAACGATTAACTCGTAGTCACGGTGATCCACTCGCCGCGCGGCGCGGTAAATATCCCGTATCGCACTGTCGATGCCGCGGAGCGACCAGTGCGCGAAGGCCGAACCGGGACCGCGTCTATGGGATTGCTCGTCATATCCCAGAAAGTTCGCGTGGATGACGCGCTCCCCCCGCTCCATATCCAATAAAATCCGGAAGCGGATCAGCTCACGGAGGAGGACGCAGACAGCGATCCGCGTGGGAACGAATTGGAATTCTTTGACGAAGTTTTTTCGTTGATACAACCCTCTGAACAAATCGACGAGCGCGAGCGCGAATTCCAAGACGGTTAAGCCAAGCATTCTCAAAATCTTTGGTGCAAAAACCAACCCGAGGAGCAGCCATTTCCAAAGGTGCAGATTCCGCAAAATCTCGTTGGGCGCGAAATCCTCGGCGCAATATCGGGAGCGCGCGGCACCCGCGCGGTACACATTGGAGTAGCTGCGCCCGCCTTCAATCAATGACGGCCCGCCTTTTTCGGAGAGCATCGCGCCATACTCGGTCGCGACATCCGCCTCATACATCTTGACCGCCCGCCCGGTTTCGCGCCGAAGGAAATGAAAGGCCGGCACCGCGCCGCGACAGCCGAAAAAGATTTCCCCCTGCACGGCGGGCGTGGCGGAGGGCATTCCGGAGTAGAAACTCTCCAAGGAAAAGTGGCGGTCCTCAAGCAAACGGGAAAGAAAGGGCAGACGCCCCTTTTTCATGGCCGCTTCCAGCTGTGTCCGGGGCAAACCGTCGATCTGGAGCATAATGAGTCCCGGTCGATCCGAAGCGCCCTTTGGTGCTTTGTGGCCGAGGAGTTTAGCCGCAAGGCGGCTGCGGCTGACATTCATCCGTAGGCGCCGCATAGTCTGGAAAATCCGACTAATCAAGCGACGCCTCCAGCTTGTCCTCTCTTTCGAACGCCGCCCGCACGGCGGCTGACTTCGTCGTCATTAGATCCCATTCGGCCTCGAATCCGGCCAGCGTGCGCTGCCAGAAATCCGGCACCTCGCCGACGTCATCCGGCCTGTGTTCCGCGACGATCCGCCGGTAGCAATCAAGGATCCTTTTCGCACAGGTCCCCGTGTCGTAGGCATCGACACTCTTCCGGGCCGCCTCCGAATACGCGCGCCACGTTTCCTCATCGGCGAAGAGCTTTTCGAGGTGCTTCACGAATCCGGCGGGGGGAATGTCCGAGGGCAGAAGAAAACCATTGCGCCCGTCCTCAACGACCTCCCGCACGCCCGGTCCGTCCAGAGCAACCACCGGTTTTCCCGCCGCCAATGCCTCGGCAAGGACGATGCCTTGCGTCTCCGTCTGGGAGGCAAACACGAAACAATCCATCGCCGCATAAGCATCCCTCAGTTCCTTGCCCGAAAGCTTGCCGACAACATGAATTTGCGTTTCTTTCGCGCCTTTTTTCAGCACCGCAAGCATATCCTCCCGCACGTCGCCATCCCCCACGACCATGAAAACGGCATCGCGGTGTTCCTGAAGGTAGGCGGCGACCGCTTCGGCCAGATAAAGAAGATTCTTCTCCTCCGCCAGCCGCCCCACCGTGCCGATGACCCTCGCTTCGGCGGAAATCCCCTTGGACTGACGAAAACAAGGGCCATCGCCCGACGCGAACGCATCGATGTCGATGCCCGTGGGAATCGCATCGACCGGCGTCTCGACGCCGCGTTCTTTGAGCAGCTTTGCGATACTCTCGCTCGGGGCGATAATTTGATCGCATAAATTACAATACTCGGTGGACAGCCCCACCGCCATACGTTTCAACGTCGGCGAATCAAAGGGCACGTAATGTGTGTAGCGCTCGTAGAGGGTGTGATACGTGAAAATGAGCGGCAATCCGAGCCGACGCGCCACCCGCAGGGCCGCGTCGCCCAGTAAAAATGGCTGGTGGCTGTGCACGACATCGGCCCCGAAGTCCTCCACAAAGCTTCCGATGGCATTGGGAATCGGAATGCGCACGCTGAAATCACTGCCGTTGAAATTCTGGATGGCGGGAACGCGCAGCACATCCGGGTCGGGCTCCGCGCCCGCGAATTTGGGGGCGATGACACGCACTTCGTGTCCCCGTTCCCGGAACGCGGTTTCCAAGGTACACACCGATTTTGCCACGCCGCTCACATGAGGCAGGTAGGTGTTGGTAAAGAAGAGAATGTTCATAACTCCTTTGCTTTGAGACGATAGACAAAAGGTTCCGTCTCGGACGCATTGTGCCCGTTCACGGCAATTTCGATGCGGGGCGCTTTCCTCCGCCACTTCCCCGTCACGGCAAGTTGGCCATTCACCAGACGAACCGTCACCGGTCCCCATGCGGTGGGCGTGGGGCCGAAGGAAAGTTCGCCGCCGGTCTCCAACCATTCGGGTAGGATGCCCGAGCCAACGACAAGATGATCCGCCTCTTCCCGGACAAAACAATTCCGCATCATCATGATCCATTCCGCCGCCGCCCAGCCGTGCTGACCGTCCCCCATGCATCCACCCAGGGTCCGGGGGTGAATCGCCTCGGGCCACTGGCCGGT
>SKLD01000326.1 GCA_007123395.1 Opitutales bacterium | reverse complement strand
TGACGCCGAGTTCAAAAAGGATGCCGCTGCGCGGTGCCGCGACTTCTCCGCGGTAGCCGTAAACCTCCCCGCTGATCACGGGCGGCGCGACCTCGCGCTCCCACAGAAAAAGAACCGCACCCACGGCGAGGGCGAAGACCGCCAGGGGCAGCGCTTGCATGCGAAGCTCGCGCCAACGGTAGCGCCACGGAGTCGGAACTGGGCGGAAATCAGACATGAGTCAATTGAGGCGTACGAACATTCACGGTCATAGCTCGGATTCATCCTGGGCGGAGAGCCCGGTTACGCGCGAGGTCCCTTGGAATGCCCGGACCTCCTGGAGAAGGTCGTCCATGCGGTCCGGGTCGCGCAGCAACAGCCGGTAGGAAAGATCCGCGCCCTGTCCGTCCTCATGCGTGCGCTGGCTTGCACAGGTCGTGCGGCGGCTGTGCCGTTTGAGCAAACGGAGAAACTGGCCCAGTTCCGAGAGAGGGCGCGCCCAGTGCAGGTTGAGGATCATGTCGTAGCGCTGGCGGCTCCCAAACGCCGTGTAGGATAAGTAGAAAAGGATCGCCCCGAGCAGGAGTGTGCCGATCACCGCCGTCCCGTAGCGACCGGTGCCGCAGGCCATGCCCAGCGTGATCCCGCCGAGGATATAGCAAGTATCGAGCGTGTCGCGGAGAATGTTACGGAAGCGCACGATGGCGAACAGTGCCATCAACCCGAAGGCCGTGATCAGGTTGTCGGAGAGAACCATCATCACAGTCGCCACGAGGAAGGGAATGACTACGAGCGAGTTCACGTAGGTCCGCGAATACGATAGTCCGCTGTGGGTGGCCATGTAGGTCCATGCAAGGGCCTGTCCGCAGACGAAAGACAGCACCATACTCAGCAGGATCGAGTAGATACTGACGGGTTCGAGGGTGCGGTCGGCGAATAGATACGACTCGATCATGAAGCGGCGGGGGCGGGGCGGTGGGGCAGAAGACCGGGCGCGCGGATGAGCTGCCGGGCCACACGGCGCTCCACCGCGGCAAGGAATGCATCGGGAAGGATGGGTTCGAGGATGCGCAGTTCCTCCATGCGTACGAGGCCGTCGACATACTTGGCGGCGGAGCATTGGCGCAGTCCGAAAATGCGCACCATGTCCGCCATCCACGAAGGAAAACGACCGGTGAATTTCAGCTCGAGGACCACCGCCGGGCCGAAAACCGAAACCGGCCCGCGGTGGCCCGGATCAAAGCGGTAGGTCTTCTCCGGCGAGCTGATTACATTGCGGTCAAAGGTCACCCGGCAGCGGTTACTGTCGGGCGTCGACCACGCCTCGCGCCGGTACGATACATGCGCGACCGGCCCGGCATGCAGCGAATTCACCAGCTTCGTAAAGTTTACAAGAGCACGTTCGTCGTCGGGAGAGGGATTCACCAAATGCTCGCGCAGGGGCAGGCGGCCAGCCGCCACGTCATCAATCCCCTCGCGCGCCACGGCGCAGCGCTCCTTGTAGATTGCGTTGTCCTCGCGCCGCTTGATTTCCAGATATATGGGCGACCCCGGCCGGTTTTCGTAGAAGCGGATGCGCAGCTTATAGCGGTTGCGGTCGCCGTTGATCGTACTCTGGTGCAATGCATAATCCCGCGAATCGAGGTATAGGCTGTGCACCGAATACGAAAGATCCGGTTGGCTCCGACCGTAGGAATCGAGCACCAAATGCGGACGCACGAAATCACGCACCCTTTCGATCACCGTCTCGGGCACGATATACTTCAATTCGAAGCGCTGTGTCTGCAACTGACTCGCCATAAAAACACCAACCCGGGCGGTCTGCGGAAATCCGCGGACACGCACGGGCATTGATCGGGGGAAACAGCCTAGCCACATGCGGGATCAACCGTTTCCAAACTCCTATTAACCTTCAATCCAATAAACTGTTACAATCGTGTTACGGCGCAGTGGTCGAGGTCCAGCAAAATTCGGCCCGATGCGAATTTCCGGCTTGCACACACGCGCATGCCGCGGCGACGTTCGCAGGCCGTGGCACAACGCAAGAGCAGGACAACCCGGCGAACGCAGCGGAAGACAACGGCGGCGGTGCGCGTACCGCGCTGGCAGGGGCCGGCTCCCCTCCTTGCCGTGGACCAGACGCCTTACCTGAAAGAGGCCGTCACGCGGTGCAAGCGGATGATCGCCAAAGTGAACCGTTGCCGGAAGGAAATTGAGGCGTTCAGTGCCGAGGACCGTCCCGCCTTCGAGGGGTGGTCCGCACGTGAATTCGGGCCGCTTCTCACATCCTTGCGGGAGACCGGACAGGCACTCGGCGAGAATGCATCCCTCGCCGATCACTTGCAGTGGGCCATCCATGTGCGGGGCGTTCCGATGGAAGAAGCCTACGAATACATCATGCGCCGCCGTGCTGATCCGGAGTACCGCCACCCTGTCTACGACGCCGGGGAAGACGAAGAACGGGGCGGGAACAGCGACCCGGACTCCTCGTTTGACGGCGATGAAGAGGAAAGTGAAGAGAATGCTTTCTTCCGCCGCTTCTTCGAAGAATTTTATGGAAACGGCTTCGGCGGAGATGAAGACGAAGAAGAAGCGGACGAAGACGAGTGGGAGCGCGTCGCCGGACGCACGAGGAAGACCTCCTCGCCACCCACGCATATTGCCAGTGAACTCAAAAAACTCTTCCGCCGCCTCGCCCGCCGCCTCCATCCGGACGGAGACGGCGGCTCCGCCCTCGACCGTGAGCGGTGGGAAGAAGCCTACGAGGCCTACCGCCGCGGCGACATTGAAACCCTGCGCACACTCGACACCGTCTGCGAAGTCGAAGGCATTCCCGTCTCCAAAAAGCTCGGCCTCGCGCGCCTCGAAGCCGTCCGCCGGCACCATGAGAGCCGCTTCCGCGTCCTTTCCGAGGAACGCCGGGAACTCAAACACGACCCGGCATGGGGCTTCTCACGCATGAAACCGGACAAAATCCGCGCCCTCCGCCGGAAAACGGAGTTCAAGCTCCGGATGAAGCTTGAAGACATGGAAGAGGAGCTTTCCGCAGCAGAGGCGTTCATCGGAAATTTGCGCGAACTCGGCGTACACGAGGCAACGCGGCAGCAGCAACAGGAAGAAGACCTTGCCCGCCGCAAGGCATTCGAGGCAAAACGACGCGAGGAAAACTTCCGGCGCAACGCCGCACGCAAAGCGGCGAAACGCTCCCGTGAAGCCGCTGCGGCCGCCGCCGCAGGGCAAACCGAGTTTGCGTTTTAGTCCGAAATAAAAGCTTTGATTCAGCTTTTCAGTATTTCCGCCTTACCTCTCCCGCCGCATTCTTCCCACCGCCCGCTTCGCTCAAGGACGCCAAGGGCGCGAAGGTGTAGACTCAAGGTGCGGATGGAAGGGCTTTGCGCAGCATTGCCTCGTCCGCGATCTATTTCACCACAGAGCTGCTGTGAGTAGAGAGCAGCGGGCGGGGGTTGCCCAAACCCGCTGCTCCCCCTCGTCGAACCGGACGTGCGGATTTCTCCCGCCACAGCGGGACTCTCCTGTGAACATTCCCAAGCCGTGGCTTGCTCTGCGTCCATCCCTGCTGAGGCATATAGTTTCCGTAAGGGGCCAATGGCCAAGCGGATGCGTTCAGCCCGAATCGTTGCACGTTCACAGCAGAGCCCCTTCGCTCCATGCGGGTTAGGCCCTTCCCCGCTACTATGGGATCCTCCGACTCCCGCCGTGGCGTTGCCATCGAGTTCACTTGCGTTACGGCTCGCGGGTTCGCCGCGCCGGGCTTCGGCTTGGGGATTACTCCTTTCACCGCCGGGTTGGCTACATGAT
>SKLD01000381.1 GCA_007123395.1 Opitutales bacterium | reverse complement strand
GCTGCGCACAATCCCTTCCACGCGCATCAAGGACACCTCCGCACCATCGTGCATCACACGGCCCGCCGCCGTAACACGGAAAATTACCGGCTCGGCCCTGTCCTCCTGTCGGCCCACCGCCGGCATAGGGCGCTCCGCCGGTATTCCCCGCTCGTCCACGAACACCGTCGTCACGATAAAGAAGATCAAGAGAATGAAGACCATGTCGATCATCGGCGAGATGTTCAGCTTGGTCTCTTCATCCCCCAAAACCAAACGCGCATGCCTACCCATGGTGCGTCCTCCTACCTTTTAAAAAATATGCAGCCGTGCAGCGTCTCCGTCAAGACAAAACAGGACACCCGCGTCCGGTTTATCCGCAGGTCGGCACTCTCCTTTGATGTAGAACCGGTGATTGGACGGCGTTCCCGGAAGTGCTTGAAGTTAGCGGGCGGCAAGGCCAAAGCTCGCTTCGTGCGCTTTCTCGCGCGGACTTTCGGTAGGGGAAGCAAGGCTGCGGACGTCCGGGCCGGTGGGCGAGGTGATCTCACCGAACCGTAGAGAAGTCTTCCGAGAAAAGCGGCTGCGCGGGTTTGCCAAAACACGGTAACAGGTACTTCTTCCGCACCTAACATGAAGTTGTCCGTCCCATCTCTCCGCAAACCTCTACTCCAACTTTGGGCTGGCTCCTGCGTGATCGCCGTCACGCTGCTGGCCGCCGTATCCGCCGACGCCTGCACACGGGCCGTTTATCTCGGCCCGGAAGAGCGGGTTCTCACTGGACGCAGCATGGATTGGAAACTTCCCATGGTAAGCAACCTGTGGGTCTTTCCGCGGGGCATGGAGCGCGCGGGTCTCGCCGGACCGCGGTCAGTCGAATGGACCTCGCGCTACGGCAGTCTAATTGTCTCCGGCTACGATATCTGCACGGCGGACGGGATGAATGAGGCCGGCTTGGTCGTCAACCTACTCTGGGAGGTCAATGCGACCTACCCGGAGGATGACGGCGAGACGCCGCGGATTTCAGTGGCGGTGTTCCCGCAATACTTCCTCGACCGGTATGCCACGGTGGCTGAAGCCGTGGCCGATCTGCGGGAGAATCCCGTGCATGCGGTCACCGGCGTGTTGCCGATGGATCCCAGCCGAATGGCCACCGTCCACCTCTCCCTCTCCGATGCCACGGGGGACAGCGCCGTGATCGAATTCATCGACGGCGAAACCGTGATCCACCACAGCCGCGAGTATCAGGTAATGACGAATGAGCCGACCTACGACCGTCAGTTGGCCATCCTCGAATACTGGAAGGGCGTCAACCCGCGGGAGTTCCTCCCCGGCACGGTGCGCGCCTCCGACCGCTTCGTGCGCGCCCACTTCTATATCAACGCGGTGGTGCAGAGCGATGATCCGCGCATCGCGGCGGCCTCCGTTTTCAGTGTCATCCGCCAGACTTCGGTGCCTTGGGGCATCAGCGTGGAAGGCGCGCCGAACCTCTCGACGACCCGCTGGCGTGTGGTGGCCGACCACAAGGAGGGGCGCTACCACGTCGAATCGGTGCTCTCGCCGAGCGTGTTTTGGGTGGACCTCGACCGGCTCGACTTCAGGGAAGGCGCCGAGGTCCTCAAACTCGATCTCGGTGTCGATATGGAGCAGATCCTGGCGGGAGAGGTTTCGACGCACTTCAAGCAGGCCGAGCCATTTGCCTTTGAGGCGGCGGAGTGAGCGCAACACCTTCGGTGTAGGACCGAGGTTGGCCGTTGGTCCACGGTAGGCCTCATCCTTTGGCCAACCCTTCGCTGCGATCCGCTGCCCCGTTGGGGCAGGTTCGGCGGGCGTAGGCAGGACACGTGTGTGCGACCCCGCGAATGCGTCATCCACCGGCATGTCGCGGCCCTTCAGGCCGCCATCCTATCCACCATCGACATCCCGGCCCGTTGGGCCGGGATGCGGAATCACGGTCTTTCAGGCCGGAGGCGTTCGCACAAACCGTCAACGTGTCGCTACGCCGACACGCCGGGATGGTTTTGTCGGTCGCCGCAAACCCGCAATGCCGCCCGGTAAAGCCGCGAACTACCGGATGGCAAAAGAAGGTTGACGGTAGATACTTTCGGTATATTCCATGGAGAGGATGGACACAGCCAAACTTTTCAAGAACGGGCGGAGTCAAGCCGTTCGATTGCCGAAAGAATATCGATTTCCGGGAAGCAAGGTATATCTCAGGAGAGTCGGCAAGGGGGTTCTCCTCCTGCCGGAGGAGGGTTCCTGGGACACCCTGATCGAGGGTGCTTCGCTCTTTGCGGATGACTTTCTCCCGGAACGCAATCAAGGCGCGCATGAATCGAGAGAAGGGGTCTTCGAGTGAAATACCTCCTCGACACAAACATCTGCATCTACATTATCAAACAGAAGCCGGAGGCGGTCTTCCAGAGGTTCAGACGCTTGTCGGTCGGCCAAGTGGCCCTTTCCACAATCACCTACTCCGAACTCTGGTTCGGTGTTCAAAAGAGCAAGAAGACCGCCCAAAACGAGATCGCCCTGCAGCAATTCACCGCACCCTTGAAAATCCTCCCCTACCCGGAAGATGCTTCGAAGGTCTACGGCGAGATCCGCGCCGCGCTGGAACGCAGGGGCACACCCATCGGCCCTCTGGACACCCTGATCGCCGCCCACGCCCGTTGCCTGGACCTCACCCTTGTCACGAACAACGCGGCGGAATTCTCGAGAGTTCCAAAGCTCCGGGTCGAAAACTGGACGTAGAATTCGTTCCGTGCGCAAGACATCCCGGCCCGTTGGGCCGGGATGCGGAGTTGCGGTCTTTCAGGCCGGAGGCTGCCCGACGTAGCCGACCCGCCATCCTTGCGGTCGGACCGGGGCGCGCGAACCAGCGATTCGGATCCGTACTGCACCGCTTCCGCATTGGCGCGGTTGATCACGCGCACCTCCGAATGAGGGAAGTAGGCGGACTGAGTCAGCGGCCGCCCGGAGGAGCCACGCGATCTGCAGAGGCCCTTCGCAAAATCGGACGTGCGCTGACAACCCTCCAGCCTCCGCGGTCCGGCGATAAATCAGCCGGACTACGAAGGCGTTGCGCGGCGGGATCGGCGGACGCGGATGCCGTGGTGCCTGCGTTTCCGCGCTCTTGCGGGAGCGGCTGCTTGCGAAATATCGTGAAAACGGCGGGCTGTTTGCTTGACAGGGTGCGCGGGAAAGCCTGTTTTTTTCCGTTTTCGCCGATTAGAAACCGGACACTCAGCAGAGGAACGAACAATGCAACCGACCTTCCGTCCATCCAACCTCCGTCGCGCCCGGCGCCTCGGATTCCGTGCCAAGATGCGCTCCAAGAGCGGCGTCAAAGTGATTCGCGCGCGCCGCGCGCGGGGCCGCCGCCGCCTCACCACGGTCAAGTAGAGAGGCGCCGCCCGTCATGGGCCTGCCCCGTCCGCAGCGGCTGCGCCACACGCGCGACATCCAAGCCGTGCGGACTCATGGAAACGCCCGCGAAGCGGGCTTTTTTCGTGTACAGCTCTGGACAAAGACGTCCGGCCCGGAGGCCGGGGCGGCGGTGCCTCTCCGCCGCCTCGCCGTCATCGCCTCGCGGCGCGTGGGCGGAGCGGTGCTCCGCAATCGGTGCAAACGCCTGCTGCGCACGGCCTTCCGGCTGCGGCAGAACGAATTTCCGCCGGTCTGCGACGTGGTCCTGATCGCCCGCCGACGGCTCGCCGGCGCGAATATTCATGAAGTCTGCGCCGCGCTTTCGCAAGTGATCGAACGCCTGCGCCGGAATGAACGTCCCAACCCGCAATGAACGGCAAGGAACCCATACCTGGACCGCGGACCGGGCGGAAAACCGACTGCTTGGACACCGCTTTGCCACAAAATCCCGAAACCGCGACAACCTTGGAGCCGACCGGGCCCGGCATTGACCTCCGGGGGCACACCTCCACAACCGGCGTCAAAGAGCTGTGCAACGATCATTCGCGGTCTCAAGGACCGCACTCCCAAAGGTCGAGGGCTTGTCCGGATACCAATGCCTTTATCCGGGCCGCGGCGAAAGTCGCCGCACGCACGCCGCAATTCGCCGCCATTTTGCTTGTGCGCGTCTACCAATACGCGATCTCACCCGCACTTCACTGGCTCAGTCCGGGCGGCGGATGCCGGTTTCATCCAACGTGTTCAGAGTATTCGGTCGGCGCTTTCCATGCACACGGGTTTCTGCGCGGGTGCTGGCTCACTCTCCGCCGCATCGTGCGGTGCCACCCATGGGGTGGTGCGGGCTACGATCCGGTGCCGCCCGCGGCAACGTCCGCGGAAAAAAGCGTCCCGCCCGCACATCATCCCCCTTGCGGTCACCGCTGAATTTCCTTTCGCTGATTCCTTTTTTGACCGGCATCCTTTCCTTACATGGACAAGAAAAGCATCCTTATCGGCATATTCCTGCTCGTCACCGCCTTCGGCATGATGATGTGGAACGCCGCCCGCGAGCAAGAGGCCCGCGCCGAGCGCCTCCGTCAAGCCCAGGAGGAAGAGCGCGAACGCGCCGCCCGTGAACCCGATCCCGAAATCGCGCCGGGCGAACCCCGCACTGTCCGCCCCGATCCCGCGGACCCGGCGGAGACCTTTTTCCGCCGCATCGAGGAGACGCGCGAGGCCATTGAAGACCCCGATACTCTGCCCCTCGAAGCGCCTGCGGAAGAGAAAGTCCGCGAGGAACGGTTGCATACCCTCGAGAATGATTTCATGCGCGTGCATTTCAACCGGCGGGGCGGTGCCGTGGAATTTGTCGAACTGAAAAATTACAAAGAAGACATCGATGACCCGTCTCCCTTTGTTCTCAACCGTGACGCCCGCCAGCCCGCCCTCGCCATCGGGCGCGAGACACGCGCCGGATTCGAGCCCTTCGCCCCGCGCTACGAGGTAGCGGAAATGAGCGATAGCCATATTGTCTTCAAAGCGAAACTGCCCAACGGCATCGTCGTCGAGCGACGCTACGAAATCACCTTCGAAGACCGCGACGCCAAGCCCTACACGATCCGCTACGCCACCCGCTTCATCAACGAGACAGACACCGCCTTCACCCTCGACCGTCTGAGTCTCGTCGTAGGCACGGCCGTCCCCACCGAGGCCGACCCATGGGGCTTTAACCTCAACGCGAGCCTTTCCGACGGCGGCAGATACCGCGCCATCCCCGCGAGCCGGTTCACGGAAGGCGGCTTCCTCTTTTTCCGCTCCTCGGCGCGCGAACAAGTCGAACGCGAGGGGCGCGTCATCTGGGCCGCCGTCAAAAACCAATTCTTCACGACCATCGTCACCCCCGACGAGCCGGGAGAGGCCGTCCTCGCACGAGGTGAGCCCGCCCTGCACGGCCGCGACGATTCAGCCAAAGGCGTGACCGCTTCCGTGCGCTTTCTCATCCCCACCATCGACCCGGGGTCAATGCGCGAGATCAGCGGAGAGTTCTATGCCGGCCCGAAGACCTTCAAGCGGCTCTCCCGCATGGATCAAGGGCAGGAGGACGTCATGCAACTCGGCTGGTTTCTCGGGCTCTACCTCAGCGTCATCGCCTTCATCGCCAAGATCCTGCTCACGATGATGAACGGTATCCACGGTCTCTTGGGCAACTGGGGTCTGGCTATCATCCTCACAACCATCATCATCCGCTTCCTCATGTGGCCGCTCACGGCCAAGGCGGCCAAGACCTCCAAACGCATGCAGAAGCTGCAGGGACCGATGAAAGAGCTGCGCGAGAAGTACAAGGACGACCAGCGCAAGCTCAACGAGGAGATGATGAAGATGTGGAAGAAGCACAAGATCAACCCGCTCGCGGGCTGTCTGCCGGTCCTTGTGCAGATGCCGATCTTCATTTCCTTCTTCAATCTCATCCGGGGTTCCGCCGACCTGCGCTTTGCCGACTTCCTTCTCGTAAACGACCTTTCCATGCCGGACCGGCTCATCTCCTTCGGTGACGCCACCCTCCCCCTCGTCGGCAATTCCCTCAACATCCTTCCCTTCATCTGGCTCGTCACCATGTGGTACCAGATGAAGCTCATGCCGCAGCCCTCGGTGGACAACGCGCAGGTGAAGATCTTCAAGTTCATGCCGTTTGTCTTCTTCCCTTTCACCTACATCTTCTCCAGCGGTCTCGTCCTCTACTGGACCACGTCCAACTGCTTCTCGATCTTCCAGCAGATCATGACCAACCGGAAGCGCGACGAAGAGGACATCGCCATCGAAGAAGAAATCAAAGAGAAGGAGGAGAAGAAGACCGTCCCCTCCGGCCCGCTCCTCAAAAAGAAGAAAAAGAAGAAACCCGGCAACGATCCGCGCAACCGAATGCGCTGAGCACGGGGGCAGGCAGGCAGTTCCTCAGCGCCCCGATGAATGAACCGCCACTTGGATGATTGGCGCCCGGACAAGACAGGGCGTCAGCAAGGCGGGCTGCGCGGGCTCAGAACGCGCGCGCCCGCAAGCCATGCCGGGCTACGTGCGCGCGGCAAGGTAACGTAGGGCGGCAAGGTAACCCTCGAAACCGAGTCCGGAGATGACAGCTTCGCACGCCGGGGCAGTCATCGACGTGTGCCGAAAGGACTCTCGCTGGTAAATATTGGAAATATGCACCTCCACAACGGGCAAACCGCTGCCGGCGAGAGCGTCGCGCAGCGCCACACTCGTGTGGGTAAGACCGCCGGGATTGAGGACCAAGCCGCCGCAGCCTTCATCCGCGAGAGCCGCGATACGGTCGATGAGCACGCCCTCGTGATTGCTTTGGAAGAAAGATACGTCCACCCCGAGCGCCGAGGCCTCCGCCCGCACGCGCTCTTCGAGATCGGTGAGCGTGGCCGTTCCGTAGACCTCCGGCTCGCGTTTTCCGAGCCGGTCGAGATTCGGCCCGTTGAGGATGGCGAATTCACGTCCCATAGAACCGCAACGATCTCCGCGCGCACGACCGGAGGCAATCCGAAATCCGCGTACAAGGGGAGGCCCGGAGCTATGGCCCCGGGCCTCCTTGCTTTGCTAACCTCTCTTATCTGGTCTGTGCTGCTATCTGTGCCTTACTATCTCCATGGTCAGCTCTCGCTGACCTGCTTGCTGTCCAAAATGAAACCTACTCCAATTCTACCTAATGTAAACACGGTTACTCGAAAAAAGTTGCATTCAATTCCGCACGGCGAGGTAGCCGAAGCGCCCGCGGTCGAAAATGTAGAGCTTGTTGGCCCCGCGGCGCAGAAGGCGGCGGGCGTCGGCGACGGACTCGACCGGGCGGTCGTTGATTTCGACAAGCACCATGCCCTCGCGAAGCGTGCGGGCAAAAGGCGAGCGAGGTTCTACCGAGGTGATGATGACGCCGTCGACGTTGTTCGGGATACGGAAATCATCGCGGTGCGCGGGCGTCAACGAGGAGACGGTAACCCCGTCAAAAAGCTGTATGTCGCCTGCCGCGAGCCCGGCCTCTTCAAGGTCTCCGAGGACGACATGGAGGGTCTTCGACTCGCCTTCACGCCGCACCGTGAGATGGACGGTCGAACCCGGCGGCGTCTGCGCCACCTGGAGGCGGAAATCATTGGCGTTGCGCACGGCGCGTCCATTGAATTCGAGGACGACATCGCCTCGGCGAACCCCGCCCTCGTCCGCGGGCAGTCCTTCCTCGACGTCTTGGATCAGGACCCCGCGGGTGTCCGGAAGTCCGACAGCCTCCGCCATGACATCGGAAATGTCAGCGATACTCACACCAAGGAAACCGCGACGGATGGTGCCCGTGGTGGCGAGATTGATGAGAACGGAGTGCGCCATCGTGCTCGGAATTGCAAAACCAATTCCGATGCTGCCGCCCGTGCGGGAAAGAATGGCAGTGTTGATACCGACAAGGCGGCCCTTGGCGTCAATCAGCGCGCCGCCGGAGTTGCCCATGTTGATGGCCGCGTCGGTCTGGATGAAATTCTCGTAGGAATCGTCTCCCAAAATATTGAGGTGCCCGCGACCCGTGGCGGAGACGATGCCCTGCGTGACCGTCATACCCACCCCCATGGGATTGCCGATAGCGAAGACGATATCACCGACAACGAGATTGTTGCTGTCGGCAATCGGCAGGTGGGGAAGATCCTCGGCATCGATTTTCAAAACGGCGACATCGGTGCGGGAGTCGCGCCCGACGACGCGGGCAGGCAGCTCGCGTTCATCGTTGAGGCGCACAAGGATCTCGTCGGCGACCTCGTCCGAGCGGCCCGCGATGACGTGATTATTGGTGAGAATGTAGCCGTCGCTGGAAACAATGACGCCGGACCCCATTCCCTCGGGAAGTTTGCGCTCCTCAACGGTCGGGCCTTCCCCCCCACGGGGACCCGGCATGGGCGGCAGGCCGAAGAAGCGCCGCATGAAATCTTGGCGCGGATCAACGCCCCCGCGCACGACTTGAACCACGCGGGAAGTGTGGACGGAGACCACGGCGGGTTTGGCGTCGCGCAAAACGTACGAATAGCTCACCACCTCCACTGGATCGCGTTCCAGATCTTCCGTGATCAGGGGCACTCGGTCCACGATGGTCGGATCTAGAAAATCACCGTCATCCGCACGGAGCGAGACAACCGCGACCAACGCCAGTCCGAGAAGGGAGAGGCGGGCATACGGAAAATTTTTCGTCGAAAGCACCATGATTTGCACGTTCTTTGCATGATATGAAAACAAGAGTCGTGCCAAAATTCCCGGAATTTTATTAATCAATGATTACAAACAACTTATATTTCATGGGAATATTTCCTCCCCTGTTCCGCACACTCGTTCCGGAAAGTTTCTGACCACACCGCCGAATAGGAAATTTCCAAATGACCCTACTCCAACGATTCACAATCCTCATAACCACGGCGGTCGCCACCCTTGTGCTCCTCGGCTCTGCCTCATGGATGCTCTACGGCGAATTTCGCCAAATCGGCCGCTACGTGGAAGAAGTGCGCAGCGAGAGCACACGCATCGCCGACCAATACCTCGTGCGGGTGCGCGCGATCGACGTCGCCCTCATGCAGTACGAAGTGCGGAAGGACCAGGCGTCGTGGTCGCAGTTCGTCGAGCAGAGCCGCGCGCTCGACGGTTGGCTGCGGCAGCGCGCCGAGGATCTTGCGACCCCGGAGGAAAAAGACACCCTCGTGCGCATTCACAACACCTACGTGGAGTTCATTGAACGCGCGCGCATCTACGAGGGCAACCGCTTCGTCGCCGACATGTTCACCCCCAAGCGGATCGCCCGCGCCAATCTTGAGAACACCATAAGCAACCTCCTCAGCCTCGGCAACGACCTCTCCTACGCGCACCAGGCAAGGCTCGCCGGGCTGTTCAAGGAAACGCGCGACGCCCTCCAACTCATCGCGGTTTTCTCCGTTGCGGCCTTCATGACACTCGTGGGCATGCTCACGTGGCAGGGCATCGAACTCTACCGCCGCTACGTCGCACCGCTGCGCCTTCAGGTTATCGAGCAGTCGGAGCGATTGGAACGTCAGGAAAAAATCGCATCGCTCGGGATGCTCGCCTCCGGTGTGGCACACGAAATCCGCAACCCCCTCGCCGCCATCAAGGCGCGCCTCTACACGCTGCGCAAAGCAGTGCGTTCCGACGCCTCCGCGACGGAGGACGCCGACATCATCCAAGGGGAAATCAACCGGCTCGAAGACATCGTGCGCGATTTTTTGAAACTGGCGCGCCCGCCCGATCCCCAGATAGGTCCGGTCGCCGTCGACAACGTCCTCCGCGAGGTGGCCGAGCTTCTCCGCCCCGACTTCGCGGGCCGCGGCATCCGCATCCAGATGGGAGAATCGACGGGCGTGACCGCGCAGCTCGACCGCGAGCAGCTCAAACAGTGCCTCATCAATCTCGCCCAAAACGGTGCGGAGAGTATCGACGGGGAAGGCACCATCACACTCGGCTCAAGCCAGGACGAAGTCGATTGGGAAGGCCGCCGCCGCAAGACGCTGTGCATCCACATCGAAGACACCGGATGCGGCATCCCCCACGATGTCCAAAGGCGCCTCTTCGATCCTTTCTTCACGACCAAGGCGGACGGCACGGGCCTCGGCCTTTCCTTGACGCAACGTCTCGTCAACGGCATGGGTGGGCGCATCGCTTTCCAAACTCAGCCAGGCAGCGGCACCAACTTCAACCTCTACTTTCCCCTCGATGCCACCTCCGGAAATCCTCATCGTTGAGGACGACGAGTCCCTCGCGGTCTCGCTCGCCAAAGTCCTCGAGTCGGAAGATTTCAGGGTTACGGTCGCGCGCACGGGCGACGAAGGTTGCCGCCGCGTCGCGGAAGACGGCGACTCCATCTCCCTCGTCATCACCGACCTGCGACTGCCCGGTGCCTCCGGTATCGACCTCGTGGCGCACGCCAAGGAAAAACATCCGCACCTTCCCGTCATTCTCGTGACTGCCTTCGGCACGGCCGAAACCGCCATCGAAGCAACGAAACGCGGCGCTTTCGACTACATCCTCAAACCCTTTGAGATGCCGGAGATTCTGGACCTCGTCGACCGCGCACTCAAGCAGGCTTGCCTCGCCCGCGACACCGTCCGGTTGACCGACGGCACCGCAGGCACCGACGCGGCGGGCGACGCCATGGTCGGATCCAGCCGACCGATGCAAGATCTCTACAAAGCCATCGGGCGTGTCGCTGCCAACAAGGCTAACGTCCTCATTCGGGGCGAGACCGGCTCCGGCAAAGAACTTGTCGCCCGCGCCATCCACCAATACGGGCCGCGCAAAGAGAAACCTTTCATCGCAGTTAACTGCGCCGCTATCCCGGAGACCCTCCTCGAAAGCGAACTCTTTGGCCATGAGCGCGGTGCTTTCACCGGTGCCGACTTCCGCCGTGTGGGCCGTTTTGAGCAGGCCGATGGAGGCACCCTCTTCCTCGATGAAATCGGCGATATGCCGATGACTGTACAGGCCAAACTCCTCCGCGTTCTGCAGGACCGCGCCATCCAACGCCTCGGGGGCAAAGAACTGATCCCTGTTGACGTCCGCGCCATTTTCGCCACCCACCAACCGCTCGAGGCGATGATCCGCGACCGCCGCTTCCGCGAGGATCTTTTCTACCGGGTCAACGCCCTCGAACTTCATGTCCCCGCCCTGCGTGACCGACCGGAAGACATCCCCGCTCTCGTGCGCTACTTCCTCGCGCGACACGGTGGCGAAAGCGGACAACAGATTCCACGCCTCCAGTCCGAGGCCCTTGATCGTCTCCGGGTCCATCCATGGCCGGGCAACGTCCGCCAACTCGAAAACACCCTTCGCAAACTCGTCCTGCAAGCACGCGGGTATGTCATCACTGTGGAGAATGTCGACGCACTCCTCGCCCAGAGTGAATCGCCCGAGGGCGCGTCCATCGCCCAACGTGTCGCCGCCCTCCTCGAAGAAGCGCAAACTTTCGAAACCGGTGACCTCCACGCAAGGGTCGTCAACGAGGCCGAAGCCGAACTCATGCGCCAAGCCATGCAGCGCTCCGGCGGCAACATCGCCCAAGTCGCCCGCTGGCTGGGTATTTCACGCGTCACCCTGCGCGAGAAACTCAAGCAATACGGCCTCTATACCCCCAAATAGGAGGGAGGTTGGCAGGGCAGGCGCTTTCGCTTCAATGCTCATCCGCTCCCACGCTTTGCTTACATGTCCGCGTCGAAGGCGGTAAACAAATGCATTGTCACGGACTCCCTCCGCGCATTTCAATCGCAGCCAAAAGGAATCGGACTTCTCACGCCGGGAAACACTGACTTCGCGCCCTAGCCCATGCCCACAGCCGCTGAAATCAAACGCACGCCCCTGCTTCCCGCGGGGATGATCGTGCCGTTCATTCTCGTCACCTCGCTCTTCGCCCTCTGGGGCTTTGCCAACGACGTGACCAATCCGATGGTCGCCGCCTTCCGCGACATCCTTCTCATCAGCCACTTCCAGAGTTCGCTCGTGCAGTTCGCCTTCTACGGGGGCTACTGCGTCATGGCCATCCCCGCCGCGCTCTTCATCAAGCGCTTTAGCTACAAGCAGGGCATCCTCATGGGCCTCACGCTCTACGCCGTCGGGTGCCTGCTTTTCATCCCGGCCGGGCAGATGTCGGTGTTCTGGGCCTTTCTCACGGCCTACTTCATAATGACCTGCGGACTCTCGTTCCTTGAAACGAGCGCCAACCCGTATGTCCTGTCGATGGGCGACGAACTCACCGCGACGCGACGCCTCAACCTCGCCCAGGCCTTCAACCCGCTCGGCGCGCTCACGGGAATGTTCGTCGCCATGCAGGTGATCCTCGCCAACCTCGACCCGGCCGACGCCGGGGAGCGCACGGCGCTCAAGGCGGTCGACCCCGACGCCTTCGCGCAAGTCCAGCGCAACGACCTGAGCATCATCACCAGCACCTACGCGGTTCTGGGCATTGTCGTGGTGCTCGTGCTCGCCGCCTTCATCCTCTACCGGCTGCCGCGCACCGCCGGCGAAGACGACCGCAGGATCAACCTCGTGCCGACGCTCAAACGGCTCTTCAAGAACAAGCGCTACGTCGAGGGCGTCGTCGCGCAGGCATTCTACGTCGGCGCGCAGATCATGTGCTGGACCTTTGTCATCCACTACGGCGTCAACGAGCTGGGCATGGGCCGCGCCGAGGCGCAGGGCTACAACATCATCGCCATGATCCTCTTCGCCACGAGCCGATTCATCTGCACCTTCCTCCTGCGTTTCTTCAGTCCGGGCCGCCTCCTCATGGCCCTCGCCATCGGCGGCGGACTGCTCGTGCTCGGCACGATTTTCCTCAAGGGCATGGCGGGCATGTACTGCCTCATCGGCGTCTCCGCCTGCATGTCGCTGATGTTCCCGACGATCTACGGCATCGCCCTCGACAACCTCGGCGACGACGCCAAACTCGGCTCCGCCGGGCTCATCATGGCCATCGGCGGCGGCAGCGTCTTGCCGCCGCTCCAAGGCGCCATCATGGATTTGGACTCCTTCCTCGGGCTCTCCAGCACGCGCGGCTCCTTCTTCCTGCCCTTCATCTGCTTCGTCGTCATCGCCGTCTACGGCTGGCGCACCTTCCGCATCCACCACGCCCCGTCCGAGGATCTTGTCCCCGAGGTGCTGGAAAAGTGACACGCCCGCGGGCACACCCCGGTGCCCCGCCTCGGCAGATCGTCCGCAACGCGACCCGCACAGCGCCGTGTTAGAACACACCGCCGAAAGCTCTGCCCCCCACCCCGGATCCCCATGGCGAAAATAAGGCAGAGCGCCAACGAGCCAGCCGAACGGTTGACGCAGTCTGAGGGACTACGTCAAAATATTTATTTATGGGATAGTTAAATGCACTAATTATTTATGAGATATCTATTTTGAATTTTATAACTATGAGATAAATTTTTTCCTTGTGTTGCCGGGCGGGGAGGGTAGTTTCGGGGTTGTCATGGCTTACCATCTACGAATCAAGAGTTCGCGGCGCGCGGCGTTTCACTGTGTGTGCCGGGTGACGCGGCAGTTGGGGCTGCT
>SKLD01000382.1 GCA_007123395.1 Opitutales bacterium | reverse complement strand
GTGCTACCGTTTACTGATGCTCGGGAAGGGAGCGGGGGCGAAGGGCGACGGCACGGGCGGGCGGATCGACCCCGCGGCGCTGCTGGAGGCGGTGAAGAACGGCGGGGAGCTGCAGCCGCACGAGTTGTTGCGGCTGCGCGCGCGGTTTCTGACGGAGGGCCGGGCGCTGGGAACGCGCGACTGGCTGGAAGACGGTGAAGGGGCGCGTGTCCTTACCATGCTGAAGCGTCCGCCGCCGTGCCGGCCCGTCGAATTCCTCGACAACGTGGATCTGGCGGTGGCGCGCTCGCGGGCGGGGTATTGTGCCCTTGAGCATCCCGGGGAGTGACCGGCGTTGACGCTTTCGTAGGCGGTCAGGGTAATTCCGACAAAGTAGAGTTAGTAAGACCGGCGCTCCTGAGGGTTGGCGCCTCAACTGTTGTCAGTGGTCATCGCGGGGCATACGTAACACGGGGTTGCGTCCGCTGCGGTCGCGTGGCTTTCTGGGGTTGTGACTGGTAATGAACTTCTCTGCGGACTCTACACCGACCGCTACCAACTGGCCATGGCGCTCGCCTATTGGCGGTGCGGGCGCGCGGAGGAGGAAGCGGTGTTCGACTACTTTTTCCGGAGTGCGCCGTTCGGGGGAGGCTACGCCGTCTTTGCCGGGCTGGGACCGCTGGTTGAGGCGCTTGGACACTTCCGCTTTGGCGAGGCGGATCTGGCTTTCCTGCGCAAAGACGGTTTTCCCGACGAATTTCTCGACTACCTGCGGGACTTTGTGTTCCGGGGGTCGGTGTGGGCACCGCCGGAAGGAGAAATCGTTTTCCCCTACGAGCCTGTGCTCTCCGTCGCGGGCGGGCTCTTGGAGGCGCAAATCATCGAAACGCTTGTGCTCAATCTGCTCAATTTCCAGTCGCTTGTCGCGACAAAGGCGTCGCGCTGTCGTCGCGCGGCGGGCCGGCGGGTGCTGAGCGAGTTCGGGCTGCGCCGCGCACAGGGCAGCGGCGGTATGTGGGCGAGCCGGGCGGCCTGTGTCGGTGGATGCGACAACACCTCGAATCTCGCGGCAGCGCGAGCCTTTGGTCTGGAGGCGGCCGGGACGATGGCGCACTCTTTTATCCAATCCTACGACAGCGAACTGGAGGCCTTCCGTGACTTCGCCCGCATCCACGGCTCCTCGACGGTCCTGTTGCTCGACACCTACGACACCCTGCGCTCCGGCGTGCCCAATGCGATACAGGTGGCGCGCGAAATGGAATCGCGGGGCGAACGGCTCAAGGGTGTGCGTCTCGACAGCGGCGACCTCGCCTACCTCTCCCGTAAAGTGCGCGCGGCGCTCGACGAGGCCGGATTGCGCGAGGTCGTGATCCTCGCCTCCAACCAAGTCGACGAGCACGTCATCCGCAGCCTGAGCGAGCAGGACGACCGGATCGACGGGTTCGGCATCGGCACCTCGCTTGTCACGGGGGTGCCGGACGGTGCCCTCGACGGCGTCTACAAACTCGCCGAAACGGGCGGCAAGCCGCGCCTCAAAGCCTCCGAAACCATCGCCAAGACCACGCTGCCCGGGCACAAGACCGTCTACCGCATGGAGGACGCCGATGGCATGGCCATGGCCGACGTCGTGTGCCTCGCGGAAGAGCCGGTGCCGGACCGCATGGTGCATCCCTTTGAACCTCATATGCGCCTCGGCCTCGCGAATTGGCGTGCCCGCCCCCTGCGCGGGGAGGTCGTGCGCGGCGGTCGTCCGGCCGGACAGGTGCCCTCGGCGGCGGAGGCGTCGGTCCGCGCCCGCCGGGCTCTCGACCGCATTCCCCCGGAGCACCTCCGCTTTGATAATCCCCACACCTACAAAGTGGGCTTGAGTGTGCGTTTGCGCGATCTTCGTGATACCTTGCTCGCCGATAAGCGAAAGGACGCCGCATCATGAAAGCGCTCATTATCGTCGACATCCAGCGGGATTTCTTGCCGGGCGGCAGCCTCGCCGTGCCGGAGGGCGACGCCGTCGTTCCCGTCGTCAACCGGCTCGCGGAGACCTATCCGCTCGTCGCCGCGACGCAGGACTGGCACCCGCCGGGACACCTCAGCTTCGCCTCAAGCCACAAGGGCAGGGCACCCTTCGAAACCATCGAGCTCGACGGACTCGAACAGATCCTCTGGCCCGACCACTGCACATGGGGCTCGGAGGGCGCCGCGTTTCCGGATACCCTCGACACCGGTCGCGTCGCCGCCGTCTTCCGCAAGGGCATGGACCCGCGCGTCGACAGCTACTCCGGCTTCTTCGACAACGACCGCCGCCGCAAAACCGGCCTCGCCGAGTGGCTCCGCGGCATGGACGTCGACGCCGTTGACATCGTCGGTCTCGCCGCCGAGGTATGTGTCGCCTACACCGCCCGCGACGCCGCCGCGCTCGGTTTCCACACAACCCTCCTCACCGAAGGAACCCGCGCCCTCTCCGCCGACGACTTCAAGAAAACCCTCCACGACCTGCGCTCCGCCGGCGTGCAGGTGAAGTAGCCAGCACGCCACAGAGCGCTCCGCCCGGGCTCGCCGAAAAACCGCCGGTCCCTGCACGGGGCCGCTATCTTCCGCCGGACTCTCCGACGCGGTCGAGCGGGGATGCTCCGTCGATCCGCGTCGTCACGCGGCCGAAGAGGTCCGGCGGCCCGCTGACGGAGCGCCCCGTCGGCTGCCTCCGCGCGTCGCGGAAGACGGTTGTCCTCCGGTCGAAGCGGTCCGGCGCGTTTGTCTCCGCCGCTCCGATCACCCGGCCGCGGGTGTCGCGGAACACCGTGCGTTGGCGCCCGAAGACGTCCGGAGCGGTCGTTTCCGCCCGCGCAACCACCCGGCCCGAGCGGTCGCGGATCTCGCTTCGCTGCCGCCCGAAGACATCCGGTGCCGCCGTCACCACTGTTCCCACATTCCGCCGCCGCTCGTCAAAGAGCGTCGATTGCTGCCGCCCGAACACATCCGGCGCCCGCGTCTCGATCCGTTGCACGCCCGCGCCCGCCGACTCGGCCCCGATCAAAAAGACCGCCGCCAGCACCGCCCCGGATATCCAGAACGAAGGATTCATCGGTTTCATGAAGTCATTATGAAAGCCATCGGCCAAACATGGCAATCGAATCTTCGCGGAAGATTTACTACGTAGCGACGGAGCCCCGCCTCCGTCGACCGCCAAGCTCATCCATCCCCACCAACCCCCTCAAATCCCGTCCTGAAGGGCGTATCTCCCTATGCGCCACCTGCCGTTACGAAACGCTGCCTCGAAGTCTTTCTTGCAGTTCACGAATGAAATAGCATAATCGATTAGGACGGCGTCAAATGTTTGGCCGAGTTTGAATTTCCGCATACCGCCTTGGACAAAAGCGCAGTCGGGGTTCAACTTCTTCGCTTGCGCTAGCATCGCATTCCGGTGTCGCCTGAAAAAATGGGAGAGGAAGAGGACGGGCTTTTGGAGGATCTCCTCATTGCCGACCCTGCAACGAAGGTGGCGCAGGCTTCATCTCCCCGCAAAATGGTCGGGGCGACAGGATTTGAACCTGCGATTCAATTTTTGAGCTTTTGTTATCACGTCGACCGCCCGAAAACCCGCTTAAACAGTGGATTGTGTCATTTATGGCATTAGTGGTTTGACATGGGGGTGTGATTCTCCTGTGATACCCCACCATGAAACCGAAGCCTTTCCCGACCGCCCCCGCCGAAAAATTTTCACGCTCGCGACAGGGTGTCAAAAGTGCCGAAAGCACCCGTTCAGGAAATTCACACCGCTAGAACCCAACCCCGAAATCACATGGCAAGCCTCTACCGCACCCGCAAAAGCAAATAC
>SKLD01000341.1 GCA_007123395.1 Opitutales bacterium | reverse complement strand
TCGCCAACATACCGACCGATCCCATTGAGGTGGAATTGTTCGCCGGCGACCGGACAAGTGTGGAACGCGTTCTCGAAAACAGCGGATCCGTTCCGCTGCGCTGGCGGACCTTTGTGCGCGAGGAGGAGGAGGAGGACGGCGAAGTCCCGGCCACGGCCACCTTCGGCGAAACGACCGGGGAGTCCACGCCCGCCACCCGCACGGAAATCGACTGGTCGCATCCACATGTGCCGGACCGGCTCATCGTGCGTTTCGCGGAAGACGGCGAAGCGGAGGATGGTTTTGCCCCGCAGTCCGCCAGTTCCGGTCCCTTGCATGTGCCCGGCCACCATGCCGACAAGGCGGGGGCGAGCGCGATGGTCGAGGGTCTGGAGGTCTGGGAGTTCCGTTCCTCCACGATGGCTCCGCTCTCCGGCGACGGCAAAGTCCTCCCCGCGCCGGTGTCCCTGCCCGAGGTGGCGGAGGCGCTCCTCGCGCGCGACGACGTTCTGTATGTGCATCCGGACTACATTCTAACGAGCATGGACGGACCGGAGCGGCGGGTGATTCCGGACGATCCGATGTTCGGGCAACTCTGGGGGCTGCACAACACGGGGCAGACCGGCGGTCTCGCCGACGCCGATATCGACGCGCCCGAGGCATGGACCTACACAACAGGCTCTTCGGAAATCGTCGTCGCCGTTATCGACACGGGCATCGACTACACGCACCCGGACATCGCGCCCAACATGTGGTTTAATCCCGGCGAAGTGGCGGGCACGGGCCGCGACGATGCGGGCAACGGCTTCGTGGATGACATCCACGGTTGGAATTTCGTGAGCAACACACCCGACCCCATGGACGACCACAACCACGGAACCCATTGCGCGGGCACCATCGCGGCGGCGGGCAACAACGGCATCGGCATTGTCGGGGTGGCATGGGAAGCGCGTCTCATGGCGCTCAAGTTTCTCAACGCGGGCGGCAGCGGGGCGACCTCCGATGCCATCCGCGCCATCGAATACGCCACCGACAACGGAGCGCACATCATCAACGCGAGCTTCGGCGGCCCCGGCTTTTCCCAAGCCATGAAAGACGCCATCGCGGCGGCGGGCGAGGCCGGCATCCTCTTTGTCGCTGCGGCGGGCAACAATGGGCGCGACATCGACGCCCAGCCGACCTATCCCGCCGCCTACAACTTGCCGAACATCATCACCGTGGCGGCGACGACCGACCGCGACGAGCGCGCATCCTTTTCCAACTACGGGGCGGAGCGCGTGCATCTCGGCGCGCCGGGGCAGGGGATCCTCAGCACCGTCGTCGGCAACCGCTACTCCAGCAGCAGCGGAACCTCCATGGCCGCGCCGCATGTGGCGGGCGCCGCCGCCCTCATCCTCTCGCGCAACCCTCTTCTCGCTCCGGAGGACACCAAGGCGATCCTCATGGAGTCCGCCGACCCCATCGACGCGTTGCACGGGATCACGGCGTCGGGCGGGCGCTTGAACGCCCGCCGCGCTCTTGAGCAAACACTGCCGCCGTGGGTTTCCGTCGATCCGCCCTTCGGCGAGTTGGCCGGCGAAGACAAGCGGTCGCTCGAAGTTCAATTCTTCAGCCGCGGCGTCGACTTTGAAGACGAACTCAACGGGTATTTGGAAATCACGACAAACGACCCCGCCAATCCGCTCCTCTCCATTCCCTTGCGCCTGACCATCCTCGACGCGCCGGGGTGGTTCGCGGAGTTTGATTCACTCGATTTCGGGACGCTTTACGCGGGTGCCCGGCGTGATCGCCTCTTTCCCGTGGAGAACGCGGGCACGCTGCCGCTGGAGATCACAGGCGCGGATGTTCCGCCGGGCTTCCGGTTGCTTACGCCCCTGCCGTTGACGCTCGCCCCCGGCGAGGTCGTCAACCTCGCCGTGCGCGCGGAGGCGGACGCCACCGGCGTGATCGGCGGAACAGCGGTGTTTTCCACGAACGACCCGACCGACGCCGAGGTTCCCGTGACGCTGACGGCCGAGGTGCTGCCCCCGCCGGTGCTCGGCCTCTCCCATGACCGGATCGAGCGCTCGCTTGTCGCGGGCGACCGGATCGTTGAGACGCTCACGCTCGCCAACACGGGCGACAATCCACTCGTATTCCGTTTTGAGGACGATCTCCCGGGATGGCTGGGAGTGGGCGCGATGACGGGCGAGGTCGGGCCGGGTGAGTCCGTCGCGGTGCCGGTGACGCTCGACGCCGAGGGGCTGTCCGCCGGACTGCGCGCGCACGGCATCACCCTGCGCACGGATGATCCGCTGGCGGAGGAGAGCACCGTGATCGTGACCATGACGGTGAGCGACGGGCCGGGCCTGCGGACGGATCCGGAGGAGTTCCTCGACCTCGGTCCGGTGTATCCGGGCGGCAGCTACACAGGGACGGTCACCCTACGCAATGCCGGCACAGAAACTTTGATTCTCACCGGCGACCATCTTCCCGGAGGCGGATGGAGCCGGGTAGGATCGCTTCCCGGCACGCTCGAGCCCGGCGAATCCGCGTCCGTAACCCTTCAGCTCGAACCCGCGTCCAAAGGTGACATCGGCGGACCGTGGGCCCTCTTCTCAAACGATCCCTCCAATGCCGAGACGGCTGTCGAATTGCGCGCGGAAAGCTTCGCCGCGCCCACCGTGCAGGTCACGGCACCGGATCTGGCGGTGGCGCTCGACCACGGTGACCAGGCCTCCCGGTCGCTGGTGATCGAAAACACCGGTTCCGGAGAGCTGTGGGTCGACGTGCGCGTCACCCCGGCGGATGCGGACGATGGTCGCGAGTTCGGGGACCTGATCTTCCACGAAGACGTTGAAGCGAAGACCGGCGACGGCGGGATCCTCGGGGCGGTCTATGTCGACGGTCACTTCTACGTCACCGGCGCGAATTTCGGCCCCAACGTGCCCCAAGTGTATGTATTCGACCACGACATCAACCTCGTGCGGTCCTTTCCGCTTCCCGGCGCGGTGCCCGGCACCTTCGGCGGACGTGATATCACATGGGACGGCGAAGCCCTTGTCGCGGGAAGCGAGCAGGGCCTGGTCCGCTTCGACATCCTCGGCAATTCGCTCGGGTTGATTCCCAAGCCCGCGCAGTTGGAGGTCGCCCGCGGCGTCACCTATGTGCCGGAGACCGACCGTTTTTGGGTGTGCGATTTCGCGAGTGACATTCTGGAGATCGACCGCGGCGGGCAGGTCCACCGCAGCTTCCCCCACGATCTCTTTTTTGCCTATGGGTTGGCGTGGGATCCGTATTCCGACGGTGGTCCGTATCTGTGGGTGGCGGAGCAACACGAGCTGCCGTCGCGGCGCATGCATCAGGTGGATGCGGAGACGCTCGAGTTCACGGGCTTTTCGTTCACGATCAATCCCTCCGACGGGTGGAGCGCGGGTATTTTTGTGAGCGCCGACTACGAGCCGGGGACGGTTGTGCTCGGCGGTATCGTGCAAGGCCGGTCAAAGTATCTCTTCGCCGCAGACATTGGCGCGTCGCAGCGTTGGCTTTCCGCATCGAGCCTCACACTCTCCGTGCCCCCGGGGAGCACCCGTTCCCTCGACCTTGTCTATGACGCCGGGCTGGTTTTCGGCGGCTTGCATGAGGCGGATGTCACGCTGGCAACAAACGATCCTTTGACGCCGTCCCTTGCCTTCGAAGCTTCGCTCGATGTCACGGGGACGCCGCAGATCGTGGCCGACGAGCCCGCCTTCACGCGGGAGGAGCCGGTCTTCGTCGCGGACACGGCCTCGCTCACCGTCCGC
This sequence comes from Opitutales bacterium, assembly GCA_007123395.1. Classification (GTDB taxonomy): domain Bacteria; phylum Verrucomicrobiota; class Verrucomicrobiia; order Opitutales; family Oceanipulchritudinaceae; genus SLLG01. Next base: position 57 of record SKLD01000341.1, on the reverse strand, counting down.
GTTCGTAATGAAGGAACCGATACGCTTACGCTCGACAATTTTACCTCCGATTCGCCG
>SKLD01000533.1 GCA_007123395.1 Opitutales bacterium | reverse complement strand
GGGTCAGCGGGAGGTGTGGGTGGCGGCGCTGCACCGCGCGGCGGAGTTCAGCGGGGTGGAGTTGATCACCTACTGTGTGCTGGAGACGCACTTTCATATCCTTGTGCGCATTGATCCGGCGGCGCGGTTGTGCGACGACGCCACCTTGGTGCAACGCTACCGCGGGCTCTATGGCGCTTCGCGCGCGCAGTGGAGCGGGCTCAACGCGGAGGAGCTGGCGCACGCGCTGGCCAACGATCCGCCGGAGGTGGCGGAGGCCCTGCGTGAGCGGCTGCGTCGGCGCATGGGCGACGTCTCGGAGTTCATGCGCACCTTGCGGCAGCGCTACACACGTTGGTTCAATCTCGCGCACGGGACGGCGGGGACACTGTGGGCGGAGCGCTTTGGCAGCGTGCTTGTGCAGGACACGCCGTGGTTGGTGGGCCTGATTGCGGCGTATATCGATTTGAACGCGGTGCGGGCGGGTCTTGCGGACCTGCCGGAGAACTACCGCTGGTGCGGCTATATGGAGGCGCTGGCGGGGAGGGAATCCCTCTGCCACGCCCTTGCCGCTTGTTTCCCGGCGGCGAAGGACCCTGCGGAAGCGCTCGCGTGCTACCGACTACTGATGTTCGGGAAGGTGGCGGGTGCGAAGGGCGACGGCAGCGGCGCGGGAATTGACCCTGAGGCGCTGCTGGAAGCGGTGAAGAACGGCGGGGAGTTGCAGCCGCACGAACTTTTGCGGCTTCGTGTGCGGTTTTTCACAGAGGGACGTGCGCTGGGATCGATTGACTGGCTGGAGCACGGAGAAGGGGCTCAAGTTCTGGCGCAAATGGACCGGCCACCGCCATGCCGACCCCTCGACATAATTGATAAGGTGGACCTCGCGGTGGCGCGCTCGCGGGCGAAATACCGGGCCGTTGAAGACCCGCGTGAGTGACATTCGTTGCGATAGCGCCTTTCTTTGCTTGTGCCTGAACCCCGTGGCGGTGGTATCGGGGCGAATCGACAGTCGGGGGCCAAGGACCCGCCGTCGCCGACAAGCTCCGAACGCAAACGGTCGGCTCGCCTTCCGACCGCTTAAGCAGAGGTGAGAAAGTACGGGTTTCCGTCGTACGGTGCGAGTGGAACATGGCGTCCGCCGTTTCACACACTACCCGGGTCGCGGCCGCTCTCGAGGGCGAGGAGGCAGCGTTTGCGCCAGAGGCCGCCGGCGTAGCCGGTGAGCCGCCCGTCTGCGCCGACGACGCGGTGGCAGGGCAGGACGACGGCGAGGCGGTTGTCGCCCACGGCCCGTGCGACGGCGCGCGCGGCGGAGGGCCGCCCCGTCCGGCGGGCCAGTTCGCCGTAGGTGCGGGTCGTGCCGTAGGGCACATCGGCGAGGGCGCGCCAGACCCGCTCCTGGTGCGGAGTACCGGGAAAGCGCAGTGGGGTGGTGAAGCGCGTTAGGTCTCCGGCGAAATAGGCGGCAAGCTCATCATCTAGCAGCCGCATGGGTTCAGTCTGGCCCGGGAAGAACTCGACGCCCGACCGCTTCCGCAGCGCGGCGAACTGCCGCTCCAGCATCCGCCGGTCCCCGAACTCCACCAGCCAGACGGCGTCTTTGTCGCCCGCCACGATGAGCGGACCGAGCGGGGAGGGCACCTGTTCCACCCGCAGCGCATGCTGCTCCCTTGCCCCGCGCGGTGATCCGCCCGTCACCCGGCGGAGCGCCTCGCAGAAGCCGCTCACCAAGCCGAAATCCGCCTCCATGGCGGATTCCGCGACGGCCGTCCCCTCCCGGATGCGCGTGAACGCGCGGAACATCGAGTCTTCATCGGGGAGCGACCGTGCCTTTTTCATGGAAGGAGCGTAGCACACCGGACGGCCCGCCCGCCACCGGTTTTGTGACAGGGAATTTCTTTGTGAGCGAATCCGTGATTTTTCTTGCGCCGGGGCGGCCAACCCCCTTCTTTCGTCTGTTTTTCCCATGATCAAAACGCGCAAATCCATTGCGAAGAAGTTCAAGGTAACCGGTTCGGGCAAGGTGATGCACCGTGCTCCGGGGAAGCGCCACTTCCTCCGGAACAAGACGGTCAAGCAAAAGCGCCGGATGAGCCAGGACAAGCCCTGCTCACCCGGAGTCACCAAGTTCGTCAAGATCGGCTGCCCGAACCTCTTCTGAACCTTGCGACCGACAACGCGCCCGGGCGGGTGACTTCACTCAGGCGACCCGCCGGGCCCAAAACACACCAATAGAACATGCCTAAAGCACAAAACATCGCCGCCTCGCGCAAGCGCCGCAAGCGGGTCCTTGGCCAAGCCAAGGGCTACTTCGGCAACGCCAGCCGGCTCTACCGCTACGCCAAACAGGCCGTGGACCGCGCGGGGGCCTATGCCTACCGCGACCGCCGCAACCGCAAGCGCGAATTCCGCCGCCTGTGGATCACCCGCATCAACGCCGCCTGCCGCAACGAGGGCATCGCCTACAGCCGTTTCATGAACGGCCTCAAACGCGCCGGGATCGAGATGGACCGCAAGCAGCTTTCCGAGCTGGCGATCCACGACCCCGCCGCTTTCAAGGCGGTCGTCGCGAAAGCGCGCGAGGCGACCGAAGCCCTCTGAGCCGACGGTCCGCGCTCCGCGGGCACGTCTGAATTTGCAAGAGCTTTCGTTGCCCCGGCGCGAAGGCTCTTTTTCTTTTCCCGCCTCAATGCGCGCGGGTGTATTCACGAAGCTTCTCAGGCACACGAAAATGCGATTAGGTTTCCGTAGTCAAAGCAGGCCCGCCGTAGCCGGGGTGGTTTGCCGCCCGGCCCCGAGGGTGCGGTGTCCGCGGATGGGCAGGACGCACGCGGCTGCGGGAGCGCACCCGCGCAGCGGAATCCGGTCGGACGGCAAGCCGGTCCGACTACGGTGTCGCGCCGTTGCAGGCGAAACCGGGCTGATTTATCGTCCGGCCCCGCTGCGACGGGGTTGCGGCGAACGTCTATTGTCTGTGGTGACGTTTTGCGCGACGCCTGTTTTGGAACGCCTCCTCCGCTGGCGACCGGGGGCTGAAGCACCCCGGCTACGTACGCCGCCCAAGGTAGTCGGGAAAGCTTCAGCGCCCGACACGAAACGGCTCAATCCCGGCGCATCTCCGCCGCCCCTCACCAACGCCGAGAGCGTTCGTCCATCGGCCACGCCACCGCCGCCGGGGCCGGGGGCTGAAGCACCCCGGCTACTGAAGCCGCTTCGTCGGAGTCCTCCATTCATGCGGTCCCGGCGGGTGGACGGCGACTGTGGGAGGCGGGACCGGATGAATCCGGGACTCCAACCTGTGGCCGCCGCACGCCGGGACCGGATAAATCCGGGGCTCCAACCTGTGGCTGCCGCACGCCGGGACCGCTTAAAAGCGGGACTCCAACGCGTAACGAACGCACACTGGATTTTCGCTGTCAATTCGCCCCGTAGCGACGGAGCCACGCCTCCGTCGAACGCTGCAAACCCGAGCGGCGCTTTTAATCCCGGCAGCATTTTCCCCACTGATTTCCGTTGCCCGCGTTTCCTGCGGGCGGTAATGTAGTTCGTTTTATGGAATCCGATTTACAGCAGATCCTCGCCGACGTCGAAGAGGCCTTGCCCGGCCTCGAGAGCAAGGCGCAGTTTGAGCAATACAAGGCCACCGTCCTCGGCCCCAACGGCAAGTTCACCGCCGTCACGAAGACGATCGGCAAACTGCCGCCCGCCGAACGCCCCGGCGCGGGCAAGCTCATCAATGAATACAAGACGCGCCTCCAGGCGCGTTTTGACGAGGCCCTGCGGCGGCTCGACTCGGCGGAGCTGGCGGCCAAGGTGGGTCCCGCCGTCGATGTCACGTTGCCTTCG
>SKLD01000045.1 GCA_007123395.1 Opitutales bacterium | reverse complement strand
CGCGGAGACCCTCGACATCCCCGCCGCCTTCCGTCTCCAATCAGCCGATGACGTCCGCTTTGGCGAAGGGCTTGCGCCCGTCACCGTCCACCGCAAGAGTCGACCGCATGACGGCAATGACATCACGGGCGAGAAGGTGGTGGAGCATTTTGTGTATTTGGTTCTTCCGCAGGCATTGAAGGAGGGGGCAACCTACACCCTTTCGTTCCCGGGGCTTCAACCGGCGGTGGCGGATGTTACCTACACGCACGCCCCCCGTAAGTCGGTGAGCGAGGCCATCCATGTCAACCACATCGGCTACCGCCCGGACGACCCCTTCAAACGCGCATTTCTTTCCCTGTGGATGGGCAGCGGCGGTGGACTGCCGTATGACGTGGATCGTTTCGAGCTGATTGACGCGGGGACGGGTGAAACGATTTTCACGGGGCCGGTGGCAAAAGGTTTTCCGGCGGACCGTGCGGAAAGGTTTTCGACGGAGCGCAACTTTGTCGGTGCCGATGTGCACTACCTCGACTTCCACGAATTTTCCGAGCCGGGCAATTACCGTGTCCACGTTCCCGGAGTGGGGGTAAGCCTGCCCTTCCGGATTGGCGCGGACACCTGGGCCGCGGCCTTTCGCACCGCCATGCACGGCTTTCTCAGCCACCGCAGCGGCATCGAGCTGGGCCCGCCTTTTTCGGACTACCGGCGTCCGCGCAACATGCACCCGGATGACGGCTTTCTCGTGTATCCAATTCCCTACACCGTTTTGGAAGGCGAGGCGGCTATCGTGCGGCATGCGATTCTCGAAAAACTGGAGAGCGGTGTTCCGGTGGAGGATTGGGAAACCGTTCCAGACGCATGGGGCGGCTATATGGACGCGGGCGATTGGGACCGCCGTTCCATGCACCTCGCGGCGTCCTGCCACCTGGCGGAGTTGTTCTCGCTCAATCCGGTTTACTTTGAATCGCTCGACCTCGACCTGCCGCCGGAGGAGGCGGACGACGGCATTCCGGACATTCTCAACGAGGTGATGTGGAACGTCGCCTTCTACCGGCGCCTGCAACTGCCGGACGGCGGGGTGCGGGGTGGTATCGAATCCACCGAGCACCCGCGCCCGGGAGAAGCGAGCTGGGAGGAGTCGCTCGTCATTGCCGCCTTCGCGCCCGACCCGTTTTCATCGTACAGCTACGCGGGCGCAGCCGCCCTTCTCGCGAAAGCGCTCGCACCCTACGATGCCAAAGACGCTGCGGCGTATGCCGTCTCCGCGCGGCGGGCCTGGGACTGGGCCGAAGCCAATGCCGCACGCGTTTTCGCCGAGGCCGAGTCGCGCAGCGCCCGCTTGCCGGAGGAAATCTCCCGCCGTTTCGATCGTGAGCGGGCGGCGCTCAACATCCGTCAGATGCGCCTTGTCGCGGCCGGGGCGCTTTTCGCCCTCGAGGGCGCCGATAAGCATCATGAAGCTTTTCTTGCCCTCCTGCCCGAAGGCGGGGACGGCCACGACGAGATGGGAGCGTATTTCAATTATGCGCGGCTACCCGAAGCCGCGACGGATCCGGCGGCCCGCGCGACAGCCCGCGAACGTATCCTCGCCGCGGCGGAACGCGCCATCGAATTTGGTGAAAACAACGCCTTTGGTCTCCATACCCAGACGCCGGGTGTGCCGATCATGGGGTATTCGGGCTTTTATTCGGTGCCGGAGATGATCACCGGTCCTGTTCTTCCGCGCGCCTACGTGCTTACCGGGGAGAAACGATTCCTCCGTGCGGCCGTGAAAGCGGCGCACTTCTCCGCCGGGGCCAATCCGCTGAATTCGACCTTCACGACCGGAGTCGGTCACCATTACCCGAGCAATCCCCTCCATATCGACAGCCGCGTGTCCGGACAGCCGCCCCCCAACGGCATCACGATCTACGGGCCTTCGGATGCGTCGGCGGATTTCCGCTTCACAGAGTGGGTACACCAGTGGCACCTCGGCGATATGGTTCCCGGAAGCCGCACCTGGCCGGCTGCGGAGTGGCACGTCGACCTCTTTCGCTGGCCCGCCATGTCGGAATACACCATCCACCAGACATTCCGCCCAACCGCCTATTACTGGGGCTTCCTCGCGGCGCGGGAGGAACAATGAGGGCGCGATTCATTTCCATTGACGCTTTTGGCGCGATGGGCGACGGCCAGACGGATTGCACCGCCGCCCTCCAGCGGGCCCTCGACCACGCGGCGGAAGGGTCCGTCCGCGAGGTCCACATTCCCGCGGGCGTGTGGCTGAGCGGCACGCTTCGGTTGCGCTCCGGCACTACCCTCCACCTGGCGAAGGGCGCGGTCCTTCGGGCCTCGGGCGATCCGGCACTCTTTCCGCACATCGAACACCCCACGCCCTCGCGCATGGATTTGTTCCCGTGGCGCGCCTTTCTCTTTGGCCACGGGATTGAGGACCTCACCCTCACGGGAGAAGGCACGATCGAGTGCGGCGGGGAGCATCCGGTCTTTCAGGACGGCATAGGCGACAGTCCGGACCGGCCCTACGGCATCCACCTTGTCGGCTGCCGCAATGTGCGCATCGAAGCCCTGCGTCTGCGCAACTCCGCGCACTGGATGCTGCGTCTCCTGCAATGCCGTGATGTGCGTGTGCGGGGACTCGATGTGTTTAATCACTGCAACAGGAATAACGACGGCATGGATATCGACAGTTGCGATGGTGTTCTCGTCAGCGATTGCATCATCGACAGCTCCGACGACGCCCTCTGCCTGAAGTCCGAGACGACCGAAGCGTGCCGGAATGTCGTCGTGAGCAACTGTATCTTGTCGAGCCATGCCTCCGCCATCAAGTTTGGCACCGCGTCGATCGGCGGATTCCAGCAGGTCTTGATTTCCGGATGCGTCGTCCGGCCCTCCCGCGCCGAGACGATGCACCATCCCTTCAACCTGCCCAGGGGTATGACGGGGATCGACATCGCCTGCGTTGATGGCGGCGAGGCTAGGGACCTCAGCTTTCAAAACATCACCATGGAAGGGGTCCTCAATCCGATCTTTGTGAAACTTGGCCAGCGCTACTCCACGGGAACGGTACCAAAAAACCGGCGACCGGAGGAGGGCAAGCCGGCCCTGCCTACACTCGGCAAGGGCAGGCTCGAGGGTCTCTTGTTCAATGGCATCACAGCACGGGGCGCGGGTCCGCTCGCAAGCATGATTTTCGGCGCGGAAGGGCACCGTATAGAAGACGTGACCCTGCGTGACATCCGTATCCACTGCGCTCTGGCAGAAGTGCCGGAAGCACCCTCCGCCCCGGACTGGAGTCCCACGGGCTACCCCTGTGCCGTTTCCGTGGCGGGCAAAGAGGCCACACCCGTGTTTGGCTTTCACTACCGGCACATCAAGGGTCTCCTTCTCGACAACGTCGTCGTCCAATCCACCTCCCTCGATCCACGTGAGGGTATCGAATGCGAAGCGGTCGAAGGGATGGAAACAAGAGGATTTATTTGTCGAAAGGACGGGTGAGGACGTCGGGTAGTGTGATCGTGCCGCAGGCACCGTGGACTGCGGCAAGCTCTTGCCGCTTTTCCCAGTCGCAGCCTGCTGCGACGTCCCGGGTGGCTAAGTTCCGATAGCCGGATGTTTATGTCATCGTCGGTTGCTCGGCAGCCCTGCTGCCGCTTTCTCCAAAGACGGCTCCGCCGTCGGGCGGGGCAACGGACTCAATCGGTTAGCTGAAAATCGAGCCGGACAAAGCGGACGCTGTCACCATGGAGGGTGGCGGTCCATCGGCGTTCGGTTGGGGTGGCAAGGGATTCCGTGACCCATTCAGGGTTGGAGGTCCACGGTCCCTCTAGGTGAGTGGCGCCGGCGGGAGTCACGGCGATCCGGGCACGGGCGTCG
>SKLD01000173.1 GCA_007123395.1 Opitutales bacterium | reverse complement strand
GTGTCGTTGAGGCCGCCGCCGCGAAGCGAGCGGAGGCGCTCTTCGACACGGGTGCGCTTGTCGGGAAACTCGCGTTCGAGCCAATCGAAGAAGACGGTGTCAGCGCCCCGGGGGAGGCGGAGGGGTAGGTAGTGAACCCACCGGGCTCCGGCTTCATGGGCGGCGGCGACAATGGCGGGCAGTTCGGTGTCGGTGAGGCCGGGAATCATGGGCGCGGCCATGACGCCGACCGGAATACCTGCTTCTGCGAGAGCGGCGACGGTTTCAAGGCGTTGGCGGGGAGAGGCGGTGCGGGGCTCCATGCGGCGGGCGAGGCCGCTGTCGAGGGTGGTGACGGAAAGGGAGACGGTGACGCCGCCCCATGCGGCGAAATTTGCGAGGAGGTCGCGGTCGCGCAGGATGAGGCTGTTTTTGGTGATGAGGGAGACGGGGTTTTGGAAGCGGGCGAGGACGGCGAGGCAAGATCGGGTGATCTGGCGCTGGCGTTCCGCCGGTTGGTAGGGGTCGGTGACTCCGCTGAGAAACAGGGGCCGCGACCGCCAAGAGGGCGCGGAGAGAGCTTTTTCGAGGAGGCAGGCGGCGTTGCTCTTGACGAGGATGCGTGTTTCGAAGTCGAGCCCGGCGCTCCAGCCAAGGTATTCGTGTGTTGGCCGGGCGTAGCAATAGGCGCAGCCGTGTTCGCACCCGCGGTAGGGATTCAGGCTGGCGTCAAATGGCAGGTCGGGGCTGCGGTTTTCCGAGATCACCGAGACGCTGGAATCTTCGTAGAACACCGTCTCGACGTGGTCGGGCGGCGGTGTGGCGACTTCACGTTCGAAATGCGTGCAGGCGAAACGTAGCGGCGGATTCAGATCCGTGCTCCGGCCCCGGAGCGGTTTGTTGCGCGTCTCACTCATATTGGGGACGAACGTAATTGAGTGAACATTTGTCTAGCAAACCGATAAACCCATGCACAGCAAAAAGCCCTTCCGGAGCTTACCGGAAGGGCTTTCGGAAGGAAAGCTGTGTCCCGTGTGAAAAAGTCAGGGATCGACTCGCACAACGCGAATATCGGCGGTAGACCCGAAGCCCATGGTGAGGACTTGGAAGGGAAGCGTGTTGGTGTAACGCAGCAGTCCGTTCTCGTAAACGAATGCTTCCACAAGGTAGACTTCATCTTCGCTGATGTCTCCCCGATTATAGCGAAGGCTGTAGCTAAGCGGAGGACTGCCGGGATCGCGTTGGCGGTCTTCGGCGACAACCGTGGCTTCGCCGACGCCGCGGGAGGCTTCGATGAGGCGGACGCGTAATTCCGCGTTGGACGAGAGCGAGGCACCCGATGGGAGCAGCACGGAGCCGGAAATGGCTTCCCCGCGCGCAGGCGCCCGGCGCTCGGGCTCGGTGTCCGGTGCGGTTTGGCAAGCAGAGAAGAGGACGAGGCATGCTGCCACGAGGCTGAGAGATAAGATTTTGCTCATTGTTGTCGGCTAGTTTGAAAGGAAAGCGTGGGACAGAAAGTGCGTGGGTTCAAACGTTTTCGGTGATTTGTGAATCTTTCGACAGTTTTTCGGGCAGGTTGCCGCTACTTTAGAACCTGAAATGGAAACTGCCGCGCACCCAGAAATTGCTCTGGAGGTGGCTCGTTCCGGGAAAATAGCTGCCCACGTCGCCGTAGGCCACGCCGAGCTTCCACATGGCGTCATCGCCGATTTCGTAGGGTAGGTCGGCTGAGAAGCCTGTGTAATGGTAGCCTTTCCGGACGGTTGCACCGGAGTCGGGAAACAGATCGCGCGCGTCGACGTAGCCCGCATAGGCAGAAAGGCTGAGCGACAGGGGCAACCCGGTTTCAGCAAAGGAACGGGCGTACCCCAGCGAGGCCTCGGCTGTTACGGCGCGGCGGCGCACGTCATAGAACACCGTGCCCCGCGTCCCGACCGTGTTCGTGCCGTCGTCGTGCAGCCGGAGGTTGCCGCCAACGTGGATTTCCTGGCTATGGCGGGTGCCGCCGAGCGCGTTGCTGACATCGGCGGGGCTGGTGTTCCAGTAGCGGTACATCGTCGCCCCGATGTCGATGCTGAAGTTCTCCGACAGCGGTTGCCGCCAGCCGACGAAGGCGTCAAGCTCAGACAATTCGTCGGAATCACGGATCGGCACGCTTGCCCACAGGCCGAGATAAATGGTCTCGAAATATGCGGTTATGCTCGGCTGGGCGGCGGCGTCGGATAGTTTGAGACCGCGGAAGACGTGTTTGCTCGTGAAAGTGAGGTCGGCATCGACAACGGGACGCGCGGCAGCCGGGGCAACCGCCGCAGCGGCGGCGAGGGCAAGCGCAATGAGTGTGGTCTTCATTATGGTTAAGCGGGTGAAGGGGTTTTTCCTTGGCGGTTTGCGGTGGTCTGTAAAAGAGGGGAGCCTGCGGTTTGGACGCAAAGCTCCCCTCAAAGCCATAGGCATTATCGATCCTTAGTAGATGAAGGTCGATTCTTGCTCGATGATGTACTCAGTGAGGTAAGCCGGCATATAGTTGAGGGTGGCACGCCCCACACCGGCTCTCACGGCGCGGGCGCGCACCTCGATCCTGATGGAACGGCGCGGGCGGATGTCCATTTCGGCGAAGCGGATCTGCCCGTCTTCGAATGTGAAACGGGAGGGACCGCTCGCGTCGATGTATTCAAGCTCATCGGAGAGGGTGAGGAAACCTTCCACGGAGACGGACTCAAACTGCCCCTGATTCGTTATCTCGACTATGTAGGTGACGGTGTCGCCGACACGAATCGGGTCGTTGTCGTCAAACATGACGGACTTTACGCCCGGCGCGGCGACGAAGCGCGTTGTGGCGCGCGCGCTGTCGGTGAGCCCGCGCGCGGTGTCCACGGCCACGCGATTGGTAAGGGTGGCCGGAGCATTGGATGTGTAGGCAATACTGTAGCTGCGCTCGGAGCCGGCGGCGAGGCTGCGGATGCGCCATGTGAGTTCGCGGCCGCGTTGGTCGGCACCGCCGGCGTCGACGAGTTCCGCGCCTTCCGGCAGCGTGTCGGTCACGACCACGTCCTCGAGGGCAACGTCGCCGGTGTTGCGCACGACAATGTCATAGCGGGCCGGGCTGAAGACGAACTCGCGTTCCGGACCGGTCTTCTCGATTTCAATGCCGGGTTGCACGACGCGCACAAGATGGTCGTCTGACACGCGGTCCACACCGTCGGCGACGGCGCTTGCGCGGTTGAGAAATTCGCCGGTCTCGTTGGCGCGAGCTTGCACGGGGAAGGAATGGCTTTCGCCGGGATCGAGGCTGCGGACACTGTCGGTGACGGCGCCGCGGGCGGAAAGACCACGCGGAAGTTCGTCTTCGATGCGGACGTTGCGGGCCGGGGCTGTACCGGTGTTGGTGACGGTCACGTCAAAGGTGATGGTCTCGCCGACTTCGGCCGTGCTCGGGCCGGTCTTGTTGATGGCGAGTTGCGCGGATCCGGCATACATCGGCAGGCAGATGATCGGATCGGCCGTCACAATCGTGCAGGGCTCGAAGCGGCCTTCCGCCGTAGGTACGACAGTTACGTCAAAGGTGCGGCTGGAACCGGCGGACTGGCGGTCGTATGCCCACAAGAGGTTTTGCCCGTCCTGTTCACTCGGAGAAGGACTCGAACGGGTGAAGCGCACGTCGTCCGGGAGTTGCTCGTGTACGCGGATATTCGCAAGGTTCTCTTTTGCCTCGACACGGATCCGGTAAGTGAAGTCGGTGCCCACTTGGCCGGTGGAAATCACTTCCTTGATGATGCGGAAGAGCGGGCCGTCGTAGACGACGGAGTCCGTGTCGCGGGTTTCGGCGGCCCGCGTGACGGGCGCCGCGGCCGGGGCGGGCGCCGGGGCCGGTTGGGCGGCAGCAGGCGCCGGAG
>SKLD01000544.1 GCA_007123395.1 Opitutales bacterium | reverse complement strand
GCAGTTGCTGCGCTGCCGTGTGCGTTACCTCACGGACGGGGCGGTGATCGGGGGCAAGGCGTGGATGGAGGACTGGCTGCGGGCGAACAAGGAGACGTATGGGAAGCGCAAGACCCCGCCGCGACAGATGCGGGGCGGTGTGTGGGGCGGGCTGTGCAGTCTGCGCGACTTGAAGAAGAATGTGTTTGGGTAAGGGGTGCGGACCCGCGTCCGGGGGACGGCGGGGGAGACGACAAACACCCAGTCGATAACCTCCGCTTCTCGACTGATCGGAAGACAGCCTCTCACGGTCTCTCAAAGCATTTCGCGATAAACATGCGGGTGCGGGCGGGGAAGGACAACGGCGTTGACGAGGAGACCGGCGGCAGCGATGACGCCCCGTCCGGCGGCGACGGCGGCTTGGACGGAGGACACATCGCCCGTGAGGGTGGCGAAGGCTTTGCCGCCAAGGGCCATGGCCAGGCGGATTTCGAGGAGGGTCACATCGGCGGCCTTCACGGCAGTGTCGGCGGCCTCGATGAGGTTGGCGATATTAAACGATTCAAGGATGCCGAGCGCGCCCGTCGGTTCGACCGGGCGCGAACGGCAAATCGCGGCAAAGACCTCGGGATGGACCTTGGGGATGACACAATGATCGATGAGGAATCCGGCGGCGGCGGTGCAACCTGCCTTCACGGCGGTATCGACGGAGGCCACCTCGCCGCCGACGAGCACCATCTATTTGCCGGAGCATATCGAGCGGGCGAGAAGGAGACGCACGTCGGCGGATTTCAGGAGTGTGTCGGCCACTTGGAAGCCGGTGGCGATGCTGGTCAGTTCAATGAGACCGATGGCGTTTTCGTTCATTTGGAAAATTTCTTCAGAGGGCGGAGAGGGCTATTTCGGTGGTGCCGACACTTTCCACCCGCGCGGCAAACGGAGCGTGCAGAAGCGCACCGAGGGCATCCGGCGCGGGGGCGGCCACAACCTCTCCGGCGGCCACCTGCTGCCCCGCTTTGACGCTGGCGAGGGCCGGTGGTCCGGCGTGCTGCTTGAGCGGGAGTAGCGCGCGGCGGGTGGTCAGGGGGTTGGCCGCGAGCGGAGCGGGGTGATCGTAATCCTCGATGCTCAAACGGCTCAGGAGGCTCTTGATGGGGACACGCCGTCCGTCGTGCATGGGGTGGACGGTGACCTCCCGCGGGCCGTTCCATTTCCAGTCGAGCTTGCGCAGGAGGGCCTTCGAGTCGTCGCAGGCCTCCTTCGGGTAGAGCATTTCCGGGCAGGCGTAGAGTGTGCAGAGACCGCAGGAACAACACAGGGCGGCCCACTCGCTGAAGTGGGCGGTTCCGGTGGCGGTGAAACCAAGGGCGCGCATGACCTGGTGAGGCTCAACGGCATAGCCCAGAAGGTAGCGCGGGCAGAACTCCGTGCAGTAGCGGCACTGGTCGCAGGCGGATTTGCCGATGGCGGCCTGCTCACGGGGCGGCTTTTGTTTGCGCCCGATCACCGGATGCCGGGCCGGAAGCACGATCGCACCCGCCGTTGTCTTGGTCACCGGACGGTCGGGATCGGTGACGATTTCGCCCATCATCATTCCGCCGACGGCGAGCACCGGATCAGGCACCGTGGCCCCGCCCGCCGCCTCAATGCAGGCGCGCAGCGAGATGCCGAGGGGCACTTCAAAGGTGGCGGGGTGGGCGACCGCGCCTGCGATGGTGATGCATTTGCGCGTGACTGAGCGGCCTGCGGCGGCGGCGGCGATGTTGGCGAGCGTCTCCACGTTCTGCACGACCGCGCGCACATGCACCGGCAATCCGGCGGGCGGGATGAGCCGGCCGGTGATGTTGTAGACAAGGTCGTACTCGTCGCCCGCCGGATAGTAGTCGTCCAAGAGATGCACGCGCGCGCGGGTGCCCGCGCACGCCGCGCGGGCGGCCGCCACCGCTTTCTCTTTCTTGGCCTTGATGGCGATGACGATCTCTCCGGCGCCGATGGCCTCGGCGCAAAGCAGGATTCCCTGCACGACTTCGTCGGCACGGTGTTCGAGGACGGCGGCGTCTTTGTGCAGGAGGGGTTCGCACTCGGCGCCGTTGGCAATGATGGTATCGGCCCGCGAGGCCACTTTTACGTGGGCGGGAAATCCGCCTCCGCCCGCTCCCACAACGCCCGCCGCGCGTATTTGGTCGATCAATACCATGGCTGCTCAAGACGGATGTTTTTCCATGGGACTGCAATTTGCAAGCGAAATCCCACTCGCGTGCCGGAGGGGTGCGACGGGTGTTTCCATGTGGTCGGCCGGATGAACGGGTGTGCGCGATTGATGTGCCCGCCGCTGAAGCCCGCAGATCCTGTGGCGCGGCGGAAGGACCGACTGGCGGACGGATAGGGGGACGCTGACGTAACCGGCGGCTATTCCGGCCCCGGTGCGCGGGAAGGTAACGCATGGAGTCCGCAGAGGCCGGAGACGGGCGCGGGGGCGGGATCAGGTGAATCCCGGCAGGTATTCTTTTTCCGCTTCGAACATTTCCAGGGTCATGGCGCGGATTTGGGCGGAGGTGAGAACAGCCGCGCAGTAAGGATCGAGGTAGAGGGCGTGGACGGCTTCTTCGATACTGCGGTGGACGGCGGCGTTGGCGGCGCAATCGAACATAGCAAGGTTGCTCGCGCAGAGGGCGGCCATCTGCGGGGGCAGGGCACCGTAACGCGTCGGTTGCACACCGTTCCCGTCGGCGAGGCAGGCGACCTCCACGCAACTGTCGCCGGGCAGGTTGGTGATGAGGCGTCCGCCGCCCGCGCCGCCGTTGTAGACGTTGCCGTGAAAGCGGAAGGGGGCGTTTTTCTCTCGCGCTTCGATGATCCATGAGGCGTATTCCCAACTGCGCGCCCAGTCCATGGACTTTCCGCCTTTGAGAAGGGCCGTGCGGTCGGCGTCGGCTTGTTTGCGCCATGTCGGCCAGTTGGTCGCGTAGAAGCGGGAGCCGCCGTCGTAGCCGAGACGTAGTAGCTTGCGGCCTTCTTCGGACTTACGGTAGTAGGGAAGGTATTCGGAGAGATGACCCGAGCTTTCCGTGATGAAGGCACCGAAATGCACGCACATGTCTTTGCGCACAAGATCGGTGTGCGTGTAGGGCGGGGTTTCGTTGGTTAACTTGGTGTCGCGGGAGTCATGCACGCCCTTGCCTGCTTCGCTTTCCCGGAGGGCCTCTACAATCTCCTTGCGGAACTTCCTGTGGAGAAACGGATACAGATCCTTCCCCTTGTGTACGAGGCGCGTGAACCATGCGAGGTGGTTGATGCCCGCGCAGGTCCAGTCCATTTCGTCGTAGGGGACCCCGGCGTATTTTGCCAGCAACCGACTCGTTCCCTGCACGCTGTGGCAGAGCCCGACGACACGCATTGAACTGGCGCGGGCGGAGGCAAGGCAGAGCATGGCCATGGGGTTGGTGTAGTTGAGCACCCACGCGTCGGGGCAGAGTTCCTCGCAGTCGCGCAGAATCTCCAGCCACACGGGGATCGTGCGCAGTCCCTTGAAGAGACCGCCTGGGCCGATGGTATCGCCGATGCATTGGTCAATCCCGTATTTGAGCGGGATGTCGTTGTCGAGGTGGACGCACTCCGCCCCGCTCACCTCGATGGTGTTTATGAGGTAGTCCGTACTCTTCAGCACCTTGCGCCGGTCGGTCGACGCCACGACTTTCCATGAACCGCCGCCCTCTGTCTGCGCACAGAGGGCCGTAATGATTTTCTTCATCACGCGCAGGCGCCCGGCGTCGATGTCGACCAAGGCGAAAGTCCCGCCCCGTGTGTCCGGGATTTTCAGAATGTCGTTGAGGATGCGCGGGGTGAATCCGCTCCCCGCTCCCGTGACGGTGATTTTGACGGGGCGCTTAAAGGT
>SKLD01000534.1 GCA_007123395.1 Opitutales bacterium | reverse complement strand
GCGGAGGGCAGCATGGAATGCACGAGGTAAACTGCACGTCGCGTCCCCGCCAGCGACTCGCGCAACTGCGGGAGCGAGAAGAGGTCGCATTGCCGCCACTCCGTATTCCAGTCCGCCGGGGCCGACGACGCGACCACCGGCGACCGCGTAAGCGCGCGGAAGCGGTAGCGGTCGGCGAGGCCGCGGCGCAGGGCCGAGCCCACAAACCCGGACGCCCCTGCTATGGCGATCGTCTCCATGGCGTTCAGAAGGCGACGGTCTTACGCGCGGCCAGAAACGTATCCGCGTCGCCCACGAAGTGCCCCGGTGCCACCTCTCTCAACTCCGGCGCGACCGTCACCGGATCATCCACCCCGTAGAGCGGCGACGGCGGATCACCTTCGAGGACGATCCGTTTGCGGCTGCGCTCCACATCCGGGTCGGGCACGGGCACGGCGGAGATCAGCGCCTTGGTGTAGGGGTGCGCGGGATTGTCCATCACCTCCGTCGCGGGCCCCAGCTCCACGATGCGTCCCAGATACATCACGGCAATGCGGTCGGCGATATACTTCACGACCGAGAGATCGTGCGAGATGAAGAGCATCGTGAGGTTCATCTCCGCCGCGAGGCGGTTGAGGAGATTGAGGATCTGCGACTGGATGGATACGTCGAGGGCCGAGACCGGCTCGTCCGCGAGGATGAGCTTGGGCTGCGGCGCGAGCGCGCGGGCGATGGCGATGCGCTGCCGCTGGCCACCGGAAAACTCGTGCGGGTATTTCCGCATGAGCGCGGCGTTGAGGCCCACCGTCTCCATCAGCTCCGCCACGGCGGCGAGCAACTTGCGTCCGGAGAGGCGGCGGCGCGTGCGGATGGCTTCGGCCAGCGTGTCGTAGACGGTCAGCCGCGGGTTGAGGGAGGCGTAGGGGTCCTGGAAGATCATCTGGAAGTTGATGCGCTGTCGCCGCACCTCCTCGTCGCCCAGAGCGGTCAGCTCACGCCCCTCCAAAAAGATCTCTCCGCTCGTCGCCCGTTGCAACTGCATGATCGTTCGCGATAGCGTCGTCTTGCCGCACCCGGACTCCCCCACTAGTCCGAGCACCTCCCCCTCGCTCAAGGTGAGGCTCACGTCATCGACCGCCCGCACCTGCCCGACGGTCCGCTTCATGATCATCCCCTTGGTGATCGGGAACCACGTCTTCACGTTCCGCAGGACGAGAAAGTCTTCCCGTTTCTCAGCACTCATCGAGAACCTCCTCAAGGCTGGGGAGTTCGCAGTCGGATTCCCGCACCCAGTGCGTATCAGAAACCTGGATCATCGGCGGCGGCGTGCGGGCATACTTGCCCCCGCTGCGGATGCCCTTGCGCAGAGCAAAGGCGTCGCCCGGTATCGGCTTCGAGAGATCCGGCGGTAGTCCCGGGATGGTGTAGAGCGGTTTGCCTTTCTCGCCCAGCGAGGGAATCGAACGCTTCAAAGCAACCGTATAGGGGTGGCGGGCGCGCTTGAAGATGTCGTCCGCCGTGCCGCTCTCCACGATCTTTCCGGCATACATGACGTTGATACGGTCGCACATGCCCGCGACGACGCCGAGGTCGTGCGTGATGAGGATGACTGCGCTGTTGTTCGCGCGCTGGCGCTCCTTGATGAGTTCGAGGATCTGCGCCTGCACCGTGACGTCGAGGGCCGTCGACGGTTCGTCCGCGATGAGGAGTTCCGGATGCGTGATCATGGCCATCGCGATCATGACCCGCTGCCGCATGCCGCCGGAGAATTCGTGCGGATAGAACTGCACGCGGCGCTCCGGTTCCGTGATGCCCACCTCGCGCAGGGATTGGATGGCCCGCTCCAGCGCCTGCTTTTTCGAGATTCCCTTCTCGTGCAGAAAGAGCGGCTCCATGATCTGCGTCGATACCCGCAAGTACGGGTTGAGCGACGTCATGGGATCCTGGAAGATCATCGAGATGCGCTTGCCGCGGATGGATTGAAGCACCTTGGGCGGGCAGTTGAGCAGGTCCGTGGTGCCGTCGAACAATGCCTGCCCCTTTTCGATGCGGCCGGGCGGCATGGGAATGAGTCCGAGCATGGAATAGCAGGTCACCGACTTACCCGAACCCGACTCGCCCACAATGCCGAGCGTCTCCCCGCGATTGAGCGTGAAGGACACGCCGTCGACCGCCCGCACCACCCCGTTGCGGGTGTGGAAGTAGGTCGTGAGGTCGCGGACGTCGAGCAGCGGTGTCATCAGTCTTTGCTGGATTTCGGGTCAAGGGCGTCGCGCAGGCCGTCCCCGAGGAAGTTGAGACAAAACAGCGTGAGGCTGAAGAAGAATGCGGGGATGAACAGAAGATAAGATCTGGAAAAAACATCCCAAAGTGCCAAAATCGGGTGTATTTCACGATCAATACTTGGAATGTTGTCCGCCCCCAGCTTGATGAGCGACCCCCACGACGGCTGCGGCGGTTGCACCCCGAGCCCGAGGAAACTCAGGAAGCTCTCCAGCAGCATGACCGCCGGCACGGTGAGCGTGGCGTAAACGGTCACGACACCGAGCACGTTGGGGATCAGGTGCCGGAAGAGAATTCGCCGCGTGCCGTAACCGAGCGACACCGCCGCCTCGATGAACTCCTGTTGCTTCAAACTCTTCACCTGGCCGTGCACGATCCGCGCCATGGTGAGCCACTCCACCGCCCCGATGGCGATGAACAACAGCAGTAGACTCCGCTCAAAAATAGTCATGAGCAGAATGACGAAGATGGTGAACGGCATCGCGTAGAGAATGTCGACCATGCGCATCATCGCCGCCTCCGCCTTGCCCCCCGCGTAGGCCGCCGCCGCCCCATAGGTCACACCGATGATAAGCGAGACGCATGTCGCGATGATACCGACGGTGAGCGATACGCGCCCGCCTACGAGGACGCGCGTGAGCTGGTCGCGACCGAGGTCGTCGGTGCCGAACCAGTGCTGCCAGCTCGGTCCCTGAAGCGTCCGCTCGAGGTCTTGGTCCACATAGCTGTAGGGCGTGAAGAGCGGGCCGATGAAACACAACGAGGCGATCACGATGAGCGACCAGAAGCTGAAGAGCGCGAGTTTGTTTTTGCGCAACCGGGCCCAGGCGTCCTGCCAAAGCGACGAGCCTTCTTCGATCTGCTCCGGATCGACCGGCAGATCGGGCAGGCGTTTGCCGTCGGGGCTGATGTGCTTGGGAAAGGCCATGGCGTCAGTCCTCGAAACGAAGGCGGGGGTTGAGGATCACCTGCACGATGTCCACCGTGAGGTTGGCCAAGGTGATGAGCACGGCATACACCGACACCGTGCCGAGGACGAGAAAGTAGTCTCGGTTAAAAGCCGACTGCACGAACTGACGGCCAAGCCCCGGTATCTGGAAGATGGTTTCCACGACAAACGAGCCGCTGATCAGCCCCGCCAGCGCCGGCCCCATGTAGGTGACCACCGGAAGCAGGCCCCCGCGCAAGGTGTGCTTGAATAGGATTCTTGCGTAGGGCACGCCCTTGGCCTGCGCCGTCCGGATGAAATCCTGCGAGAGGATTTCCAGCATGCCCCCGCGCGTGATGCGCGCGATGACCGCCGCGTAGACGAGGCCGAGCGTCACGGCGGGCAACACGCGGTCGGCGGGCACGAACCATCCGGACACATTGAACCACCCAAGCCACACACCGAAGATCAACGCGAGAATGGGTCCCATGACAAATGTGGGCAGGCAGATGCCCGCCATCGCCACGGACATCGGTATGTAGTCCATCGCAGTATTGCGGAAGACCGAGGCCGTCATCCCCGCCGACACGCCGAAGAGCACGGCGATGAGCAGCGCCCATGCCCCCAGCTCCAGCGACACCGGAAAGGTCTCCGTGATGATCTGGTTGACGGTGCGCGCGCTCGTGTAGGACGGCCCCAGATTGATCCCGAAGGCATTGAGCAGCGG
>SKLD01000362.1 GCA_007123395.1 Opitutales bacterium | reverse complement strand
TCGCCGCATCAAATGGTATTATTCACGTCATCGACGAAGTCATTATGCCTCCAGGAACTGTTGTTGATCTGGCAACCGCGGCCGGCTTTGACACACTTGTCGATTTAGTTGTTGCAGCGGATCTCGCCGGAGCGCTATCCGGCGAGGGGCCGTTCACCATCTTCGCTCCGACGGAGGAAGCCTTTGCCGCACTCGACCCGGAAACGGTAGCCTTCCTCCTCTCCGAAGAAGGTCGTGATACTCTTGTCGACATACTCACCTACCACGTCATCGCGGATAAGGTCTATGCGAGCGAAGTTCCTCTCGGAATTCCCGTGGAAACGCTCTCAGGCGATGCGACCGTGACCTTCACGACCGGGACGAACGGAGTTCTTCGTATCAACAATGCCAATATCATCAGCACCAATATCGTCGGAAGCAATGGCGTCATTCACGTTATTGATGAGGTGATTATGCCTCCCTCAATGGAAACAACGAGCTTTAACATTGGCTTCGACTCAGCAGCTTTCAACTACACCATCAACGGTGAGACCGGCGCAAACATCACAATGCGGCGAGGCGTAACATATACTTTCACCCGCACTGCTTTCGGTGGACATCCGTTCGCCCTCTCCACGGCTGCCCCGGGGGTGCCATGGTCGGAAAGCGACCGCTACGGCAACGCACCAAACCTCACCGCGGAAGGAGACAACATCGTCTACACACCGGACGCATCCACTCCCGCGACACTCTACTACCGGTGCACCGTGCATGCTTCCATGGGCGGCACAATCACCGTGACCGACTGAGAACGGGTCGCGCACCGCGTCCCTGTGCATTGGTATTCGCGCCTTCAAAGCCCCGCTCCCGGCACATCCGAAGCGGGGCTTTCCGGCTACCTGTCGCATTTCAGTCTTTGTTCCGTTTCGTGTAGGGCCGCACCTCCCGGAAGGTGGCCTTGAACTCGTGTTCGAGCATTTCCCGGATGTCGGCAGGTACCTTTTCGATGGCGGCTTCGAGGGCCAAAATTTCACGGCGCACACCGGACGGGCCAAGCTCTTCTTTGGCGAGTGCGGAAAGGTCAATGGAGTGGACCCAATCACCCGTCTCCTCCGCTCCGAGCGCACTTTCGTCCATAGCGGCGTAGCGGTCATCGTCTTCGGACGAGGCCGGCGGCGTTTCCGGATGGCGCGCCTGAGCCATTGAAGGCGGCCCGCCACTCGCACGTGCGGCAGAAGGTCGCTCTACGTCGCGGGCTTTATGATCGGAATGTTGCTTTGGCGCGTCCTCTTGCGTTTGTCGTTCGCCGGCGGAAGAGGCATCTTCGGCAACGACTTGCGGCTCGCCGGAAGCCGAAGTCAGCTCACGTTTTTTTTTTCGGGCGCGGCGGCGGCAATCTTGGAGATCTCGCGGATGACAGTGTCGATGGCGCGCGCGCGGCTGGCTTCGACGGCTTTGAGGAGGGCGAGTTCGAAGTTCACTTTCTCGGAGAGGCCGCGCTGCACCGCCGTCTCGCTCTCGTGCAACGCGTCGAGCGTGCGCATGAGCGATTCGATGGGCAAGGGCTCGCCGAGGCGGGCGCTCGTTCCTTTTTTCGCCACGGCGTCGAGGAGGGCGGCGCGGACGATTTCCTCGATGTCGAGGAGTGCGCGGTAGAGGTCGCGCCCCTCGCGCACAAGCGAATCGACTCCTTCGAGGATGGCCGGGTAATCCGCCGCCGCGATGGCTTTGGCGAGCGCTTCTACGGTCTCGGGTCCGGCGAGACCGTAAACGTCGAGGACGTCCTTGCCCGTGATGGTATCGCCGCAAAAGGAGATCATCTGGTCGAGGATGCTCTGCGCGTCGCGCATCCCGCCGTTGGCGAGGCGGGCGATGGCAGCGAGAGCCTCCGTCTCCGCCTTGATGCCCTCGTCCTTCACGATGGTCGCCAGCCGCACGACGATAAGTTCGTCAGCAATGGGCCGGAACTCGAACCGCTGGCAACGCGAGACGATCGTCGGCAGAACCTTCTGCGCCTCCGTCGTGGCAAAGAAGAATTTCACGTGCGGCGGCGGTTCCTCCAGCGTCTTGAGCAGTGCGTTGAAGGCCTGCGCCGTGAGCATGTGCACCTCGTCGATGATGTAGATCTTGAAGGTGCATTGCGCGGGCGAGTATTGGCAGGACTCGCGCAGGTCGCGCACTTGGTCGACGGAGTTGTTGGAGGCACCGTCGATCTCGATGACGTCGAGGCAATTGCCCTGCATGATCGCTTGGCTGGTGGCGGAATCGTGGGGCGGATCGACCCGCGGGCCTCCCTCCGCATTGAGGGCCTTGGCGAAAACGCGGGCCATCGACGTCTTGCCCGTCCCCCGCGGACCGACAAAGAGGTAGGCGTGCGCGATGCGCCCCGACTGGATCGCGTTTTTGAGGGTGCGCACGATGTGGTCCTGCCCCACGAGGTCGTCAAACCCCTTCGGCCGCCACCGCCGCGCGATCACTTGGTATCCACCGGATTCCGCCATCTTGCTCCGACCTTGCGGGACTTTTCTCCGCGCATCAACCCTTTGGGTGCGGCGGCGCGGATTTTCGTTCGCAGCGTAGGCTCACGCAGTGACTGCCGACACAAGGATTTCGAGTTCGCTGTCCGGCGTATCGCCCTTGAACCGGCTGTCGTACCGCTCCAACTCGGGGGTGCTGCCCGGCAAGTAGCCCGACTTGGGAAGCCAGCCTCCGTAGATCGCCCCCATCGTTTCGCCGATTCGGTGGATCGGTCCGCGGTGGACGAAGCGGGCATGGGTCGCCGCCAGGATCACCCAACACTCCATTCCGTCGGGCACGGGCGTTCCAGCGCGGACCTCCAATCCGGCCAGATACAAAAACTTGCAGTGGAGGCGGCGCTCCGCCTCCGGTATCTCCGGCAAGCCCCGTAGTAATTTCTACTTCGTCGGAATTATCCTTACCGCCAGCACGGGAGGCAACCAATGTCACTCCCCGGGATGCTCAAGGGCACAGTAACCCGCCCGCGAGCGGGCTACCGCGAGATCCACGTTGTCAAGCACGTCGACCGGTTGACAAGGCGGTGGACGCTTCAGCATGGCAAGGACACGCGCGCCTTCTCCG
The DNA here is from genome assembly GCA_007123395.1 of Opitutales bacterium. GTDB lineage: Bacteria > Verrucomicrobiota > Verrucomicrobiia > Opitutales > Oceanipulchritudinaceae > SLLG01. The sequence goes on along the minus strand of SKLD01000362.1, from coordinate 872 downwards.
TCTTCCAGCCAGTCGCGCGTTCCCAGCGCCCGGCCCTCCGTCAGAAAACGCGCGCGCAGCCGCAGCAGCTCGTGCGGCTGCAACTCCCCGCCGTTCTTCACCGCTTCCAGCAACGCCTCCGGGTCGATCCTCGCGCCCGTGCCGTCGCCTTTCGCCCCCGCTCCCTTCCCAAGCATCAGCAACCTGTAGCACGCGAGGGCTTCCGCCGGGTCCTTCGCCGCCGGAAAGCACGCGGCGACCGCACGGCAGAGGGACTCTCTCCCCGCCAGCGCTTCCGTGTAGCCACACCAGCGGTAGTTCTCCGGCAGATCCGCCAAACCCGCCCGCACCGCGTTCAAGTCGATATAGGCCGCGATCAGCCCCACCAGCCACGGCGTGTCCTGCACGAGCACGCTGCCGAAGCGCTCCGCCCACAGCGTCCCCGCCGTCCCGTGCGCGAGATTGAACCAACGCGTGTAGCGCTGCCGCAACGTGCGCATGAACTCCGAGATGTCCCCCATGCGCCGACGCAGCCGCTCTCGCAGGGCCTCCGCCGTCTCTGGATCTCCCTTCTCAAGGTTTTGCGCCAGCTCCTCCGCGTTGAGCCCGCTCCACTGCGCGCGTGAAGTCCCGTAAAGCGCGCGGTAGCGCCGCACCAGCGTAGCGTCGTCGCACATCCGCACAGACGGATCGATGCGCACAAGAATGTGGAAGTGCGTCTCCAGCACACAGTAGGTGATCACCTCCACCCCGCTGAACTCCGCCGCACGGTGCAGCGCCGCCACCCACACCTCCCGCTGGCCCTCCAACAGCAACCGCCGCTTCTGAATCACCCGCGATGTCACATGATAAACCGCCGGCCCGTCCTCACGTTTTATTCTGATTTCTCCCAT
>SKLD01000140.1 GCA_007123395.1 Opitutales bacterium | reverse complement strand
GTTTTCCCGAAAATACTTTAGGTCCAGCATGGCTTGTCTCCGGTTCCGGAATGCAAAAGCCCGCTATACTTCATCCCGCCCGCACAACCGGCAATCCCTTTTCCATCCAATCCCGCCACCATCCCACACCCCGCTCCAGACTCCCCTGTCCACCCATTAGTGATACACAAATGAATTGTTTGGGAATTACCTTAATTGCCTCATATATGAATTTTGGAATGAATGCAAATTTTTGTTTTATCTCTGAGCTAAATTATAGACTCAGAGTTGTATTTGTTGACGGCTTTCAGGGGGGCGGGGCGGGGTCAGAGGTGGACGGGATTGGAGTGCAGGGCGGCGAACCGGGCGGCGAGGAGATCGATGACTTCGGGGCGGGTGCCGACGAGGTCGGTCATGTGGCAGCGCAACCCGTGTTGGTCAGCCTCGGCGGCTGAACAGATTTCGGCGACGTCGCCGCCGGGTCCGGCGTGGCGTCCGGGGGAGAGGAAGAGCATGGCGACGACGACATCGCCGGCATCGTAGCCTTCCATGCGCAGGCGTCTCTCCAGTAACGGCTCGTTGAAATCGTATTCGGCACCCTCTCGACGCTCCATGGAGGCCGCGCCGACGCACGCCACTTCTTCCGGACTGAGCAACACGCTTAACTGCCCGGCAATGTAGTCACGCGCATAGGCTACCGCCGCGAGCGGCGAGCCGTGATCGACGAGGACAACGGGCGGGCGGCGGAGACCTTTCCCGAGGATACAGCGCCGAACGTTATCCGCCACGATTTTCGCTACCGCACGATCCAAGGCGACGTCAGCATCGAAGAGAAAGGGCGCGCGGGACACGGCAAACGGCCCGTGGCGGGCGCGGAGGGCCTCCAGCCGCTCCGGCAGGTAGCGGGTGATCGCGCCGGTGGGACCGAAGAAGAAGGGAAGAATACCGAACGAGCGAACGCCGGCGGCGATCCGGTCCCGCACGAAGGGCTCGAAGGTCCACGCGCGCTCTCCTCCCAATTCGGCGGGATCGATCTTGCGTGAATGCAGGAGTGAAACCGGATGCACCGGTACGCCTAGGCGCATCCCGAGCGCCTGCGCCACCGCTTGCAGGTTTCGGTAAGCGCCGGCCTGCAGCGAACCGTTGTCGATCAAAAGGTATTCCATTGTCCGGACTGCTCCATAGGTGGCCTGCTTCCGCGCGGGCGCAAACCGACCGCTTCAGATAACCGGGTCAAACCAAGCGAGGGAGTCGCCAAAGCGCGCCACCTCGCCGACGATCACGACGGCCGGTGCGCCGATGCCCGCCTGTTCAACGTGACGTACAATATCGGCCAAGGTCCCGTTGACGGACCGCTGGCGGGGTGTTGTGCCCCATTGCACAACGGCTACCGGTGTGGATGGAGCGCGCCCGCCCGCGATGAGTTCGCCTGTGATCTCCGCCAAGCGTCCCATTGCCATGTAAAGCACAAGCGTGGCCCCGCTTGCGGCATGGGCACGCCAGTCGACTGTCTTCGCCCCAGTTCCCTTGTCGGGTGCCTCATGGCCGCTCAGAAACGTCACCGCCGTACTCGCCGTGCGGTGAGTGAGCGGAATACCGATGTACGCCGCGCAACCAAGAGCGGCGGTGACGGCCGGCACCACCTCATATTCGACCCCCGCCATACGCAGGGCGAGCGCTTCCTCGCCCCCGCGACCGAAGACAAACGGATCGCCCCCCTTCAGGCGCACGACGGTCAGCCCCTTCCGTGCCAGCTGCACGAGCAGTGCCTCGATTTTCTCCTGCGGCAGCGAGTGGAAACCCGCCCGCTTGCCCACGCAGATGCGGTCGCAGCCCCCTTTCACCCAGTCGAGGAGCGTTTCGTTGACCAAGTAGTCGTAGACCAGCGCGTCGCACCCGCCAATGAGGCGCCGCGCCTTGAGCGTGACCAGCTCCGGATCGCCGGGTCCGGCGCCGACCAAATAGACTTTTCCTGTCTGCCCCATGATTTCGGCAGGATCCGGCAACATTTTGCCGTTGCCACCACCCGCAATTAATCTCCAGTATCTTGCCCAAATTACTCAAGTTAAAATAGCAAAGCCACTTTCACGAAGAGAATGACTTCCGTAAAGACAATCGAGTCACCCGAGGAAATCAATGCCCGCCTCGCCGCCGCGGACGCCGCAGAGCGCATCCGCTGGGCATTTGAGGAACACGGCAAAGGACTCATCCTGACAACAAGTTTCGGCACTCACTCCGCCCTCATGCTCCACCTCGTCACGGGTATCGCGCCGGAGATCCCGGTGGTGTTTGTCGACACCGGCTACCTCTTTCCGGAGACCTACCGCTTTGCCGAAGAGTTGCGCGAACGCTTTTCGCTGAACCTGCACATCTACACTCCGCACATGACGGCTGCCCGGCAGGAGGCTCTCTACGGAAAGCTCTGGGAGCAGGGCCCGGAAGGCCTCGAGAAATACGGTCGCATCAACAAGGCCGAGCCCATGAACCGGGCCGTCGTGGAAATGGAGGCGACAGCGTGGCTGAGCGGGCTGCGCCGCTCGCAGGCGAGCACGCGCGCGAAACTCCCCGTCCTTACCCGGCAGGGGCGCACTTGGAAGGTCCACCCGATCATCGACTGGGACGAGCGCCGCGCCTACCAATATATGAAGGAGCACGGACTGCCCTTCCACCCGCTGTGGGAGAAGGGCTACGTGAGCCTCGGAGACTGGCATAGCACGCGCCCGCTCGACGACGGTCTCACCCACGAGCAGACGCGCTTTAGCGGCGTCAAACGCGAGTGTGGCCTGCACGAACCCTCGGGCCAGCCGGATTGGCAGATTTGAAACTGCGCCACCGGTTCATGTGCCATGGAAAGGATATAAGAAAAGGAGCGCGACCCGCGGGCCGCGCTCCTTGAGAAAATCACTATGAGGGAAGAATGGGCGCCGCCTCAGCTCCGGCGGCGCCGCCAGAGCACAAGCCCGAGAGCAAGTGCCCCGATGAGCGCGGCGTAGGCCGATGGCTCGGGAATTGCGGTGACGGCGTAACGGTCAAGCCGCGCCCAAGCGTCGTTACCCGTGAGGTCGCCGATCCAGTAGGCCCACGCGTAGCCCTGCACGACATCACTCTCGCCGAGCGTGGTCAAAGACGGGCTGTCGAGATTGATGTCCAGAGACGAACCCGGCGTGAACGCTCCGCTGATCCACTGCTGCGAGGCAGGATCGGCGAGGGAATACTCAGCCCAGGCGGTCACTAGGTTGTAGGCATTGGCACTGAAGTACCACTCGCCGTTGACGAGCAGGCCGAACCGCGCCTCGATGCCGTCAACCCCGGCGGACGTGCGTACATTGCTGCGAACCGTGAGGTCGGTGATCTGGCCAAGCATCAGCCCTTCCAAGGACATCGCGGGCCCTATGCGGTACCAGTCGTCCTGCGGCTGATTCTGGAAGTCCGTGGAAACACCCGTGTGCGTGGTGTATTTCACGTAGGCTCCCGGAGTGGAACCGTCTGTCACGGTGCCGAAGAGGAATCCGCGCCCACGGGTTGCTTCGCCGTCGAGGAGCGGGCTGGGATCGGTATTACCCGCACTGATATTGCCCGAAGCGGGCGAAATGTATGCTGGGTTAATCTCACCGGACGCACCGGCCGCCACATTCCAATTATATTCCGTCGCGAAAGAATCTGTGAACGTAGGGTTGTCGTTATTGAACGACTGGTGGAAAAGGGTCTGACCGAACGCCGCGGGGGCGACGACAGCCAAACCGATGGGGATCAATCGTAGGGATCTCATCGTAGCAGTTGGGTTTAGGTTTATGGGAATCAGTCCTTGGAATCAAGGACACATAAGTTGCAACAGCGGATTCTTTACGATGCAAGTAAAATCGGCTGGCATCCATGCATTTTGGCCCCGAAAAGCGTAACCCGACTGGGTTAGAGCCCCGAAAGCGCCAAAAGTGGCAAAAAGGCCCCGCCGCCGTCGGCAACCCACCGAAATTCTC
>SKLD01000424.1 GCA_007123395.1 Opitutales bacterium | reverse complement strand
TTACTCTTACCATCGCCGCCGCTTTCCGTGCCGGCGCCTTCCACGGCGATACCCGGCGGGGGCGGCTTGTGGGGCGAACGTGCCAGCCGCAGTGAGCTGCGTAGACTTAGTTTCGGCGATGGGGGCATGGTTGGCGGGTTTGATGGTTGCTTTCCGTGGGTCAGCGTCCGAAAAGCCGCGCGAAGAAGCCGCGTTTTTGGTTGTCAGACTCCGGCCCGTCATCGTCGAGAGACACGCGGGCGAGAGCGATGGCTGTCTTTTCTTTGTTAGGATTCTCCAGAGGCACGAAGAAACGCTCGACGGCGGATCCGCCTTCGGCGAGGGCATCGCGCAGCTTGTCTGTCTGCGGGCCGAACCAGTCGAAAAGCGTTTTCAGTTCCCCGCGGAGGCGCTCCTTCACCGGTTCCATCTCTTTTTCACTGAGGATGCGAACGCCTTTTCGGTCCTCCGGCGAGGGCTCGCCGCCGTTTGCCTCCAGAAAATGAAGGTACTCCTCTTTGCCGAGGCGGTCGACAGCGAGGCCGAGAGCTTCCGCCAGATGCAGGCCTGTTCGACCTGGGCGGACCGGAAGATAGCGTGCCATGGACTTCTCGTCCTGATGCACGAAGCTGTTGAGGAAGGCACGGAAGTCTCCACCGACAACGACGTTTTGCGCCATGTTTTGCGAGAACTCAATGAAGTCTCCAATGGTGCGGATTCCTTCGGACTCACAGAGACCGCGGGTCTCCTGCGCGACATTGCAGAGCGTGATCGGGTAATCAGGCGGAATTTCCAGCGCGCGCATGGCTTTGGCCGCGCTCTCGTCGTGCTTGGAGGAGGAGTCGACATGTTCAGCCATTTCCCCGAACGGGTCGTCAAATGCCATCGTTTCGATGAAAATGTCGGCAAGGAGGCGGGCGCGCTCGGGCTTCTCGGCGATGCCGGGCGTCGTCATCAACTCCTCCTGAGTAAGAGGCAGGTATTTGAGCGGGATCTCATCTTTGCCGCGGATGGGCCAATGGAGATCGATGTTTTGCGCGAGCTTGGAAACCTCGGTCTTCACCATCATGGAATGACGGAAGCGCTCGCGGATACTGTTCCATTCCTCGGCGGTCAGTTGTTCTTTGGGTGCGGTATCTTCCATTACTACAGTCTCTTCGGATTCTTCAGTTGCCAGCGGGTTCGTCTCCATGGCGCAGGATTTGTTTGGCAAGGTTCTTGTAGTCCATCAAAACGCCGTCGGTGCCAGGCGTGTGGGCGACCCGGTTGACGGGAAGCCCGAGCGTCACGGCCCGGCGCACGACGACGGCGTCGCGGATGGACGAGGCGAAAATTTTGGCGTTGGGATCAACTTTCTTCTGATTTCGGAACTGGTTGAGGCGAAACTGCATGCGCATCTTCGGCACCTCGATGTCGACGTTCGGTTTGATAGCGTTGAAGATGATGCCGGTGATGCGTGCAGGTTTGCCCATGCCGCTCTGACGGAAACTCGCCGAGCGCTCGTTGAACTGGAGCAGCTTTCCCGTGAGCAGAGTGAATCCGATGAGGCTGAGCGCATCCGGATTGGAGGGCACGTAGACCTCGTTTGAACAGAAGAGTCCGCACTGCGCCGCCTTCATGACATTGGGCGGGCAGTCGAACATGACGAAATCGTAGTCATCCTCGATCTCCGCGAGTTGCTCCTGGAATTGCGCGTAGACCGGACGCCCGTCGGCAGGCTTATACTCGTGCTCGATGTCGATGAGGTTGAAGGTCGTCGGCAGCAGGTCGAGGCCCGGGAGCACCTTTTCGCCCGACCGGTCGATGACGACGTCCCTCACCACGGAATCCCGCAGCCGCTCGCGCCCGGGATCGAAGGTCGCGTATATCGAGCCCTGCCCGGTTATGTTCAGGTTGTTCCAGCGCTCGAGGCGCATCAGCCAAATGCTTGTGTTCGACTGAGCATCAAGATCGACCAGCAGCACGCGGTTCCCGGACTCCGCGAGACAGGCGGCTATGTTCACGATACACGAGGTTTTCCCGACCCCGCCTTTATAGTTGAGGAATGATATTCGTCGCGGCATGTTTGTGGCAATGGTGGTGAAAGTTACGAATCCCCGTCCGGGAACGGCAACCCGACATTCATCTTTTCGGAGCCACCTTAACCCGGCTGCTTTTTACAAATCAACTGAATCTGTAAAAGGTAACGGCCAAAAATCCATTTTTAAGAATTTCTCACACCCACATTTGATGTATCTGCAAGCCAGTCAGTTAACCCATCGTAACAAAATTGTAAGCGCCTATCGCGAGACGCGGAGGTTGTTGTCATGACGCGGGAAACCGGGGAGATCAGGAAGCGGATCCATGCCGTTCTTGCAAGGGTGACCGCGCTGCGGCGTGACCTCCATGCAAATCCAGAGTTGGGCTATGAAGAGCGGCGCACCGCGAGTGTTGTGGAAGGCGAACTGCGGTCCCTGCCGGGGGTGGAGGTGCGCACGGGAATTGCCGGCACAGGGGTTGTCGCACTGCTCGGGAAGGGATTGCCCGGCCCGTGCGTCGCATTGCGTGCGGATATGGACGCGCTGCCTTTGGAGGAGGCGTCCGGAGTGCCTTACGCCTCCAAATCACCGGGTAAAATGCACGCCTGCGGGCATGACGGCCATACCGCGATGCTTGTCGGGGCGGCAATCGTTCTACACGCGATAGCCGACGAATTACGGGGCCCCGTGAAGCTTATTTTCCAGCCCGCCGAAGAAGGTGGCGCGGGTGCGCTACGAATGCGCGAAGCCGGCGTTCTGCACGATCCGGAGGTCGCGGCGGTCTTCGGCCTCCACAACATGCCCTCGCCGGATCTCGTCGCCGGGGACATCGCGCTCTGCGACGGCGCTATGATGGCCGGCTCCGGGGTCTTCGAGATCACCGTCCACGGACGGGGCGGACACGCCGCCGTGCCACACGCCTGCGTCGATCCGGTCTATGTCGGTGCGCAGATCGTCAACGCCTTGCAATCCACCGTTTCGCGCAACAACGATCCGCTCGATCCCTTGGTCGTTTCCATCACAAAGTTCAACGCCGGGTCCGCGCGGAACATCATTCCCGAAACCGCTGTGCTCGGCGGCACTTTCCGTGCCCTCGACACCGCTGTGTTGCGGCGGGCAGAAGAACGTATTCGCGCGCGGGCCGAGGACATCGCACGTGCCTTCGGCGCGATGGCCGCAGTCGATATCCGGCTGGGCTATCCGCCCGTCCTCAATGACCCGCGTGCCAACGCCCTCATCCGCAAGGTCGCCGCGCAGACCGGTGCCGGTGGTCGCCTTAAAACCACCCGTCCCATCCTCGGGAGCGAGGACTTCGCCTACTTCCTCGAGAAGGTTCCCGGTTGCTTCTGGTTTCTCGGCTCGCGCCCCGCCGACCAACCGCAGGTGCCCTTCTGCCACCACCCCGCCTTCGATTTCAACGACGACGTCCTCGGCGACGGTATCCGCATGCACGTTGAGATCGCTCGCCGCTTCGCCGACCTGTGGCCGCAACTCCAAAGCGCTCCCGAATAAGGTAATCAACCCTTTCTATCGCTAATAAACAGCCTATTAAAAATGGCTGACATTTTGCTTGCTTGACGGGCCGAGATCTGATGAATGGATTTATGTACAAAAGACCCTACCCAAGGAGGCTGGTTGCGCCGGAGGGCGAATCAGCGTGTTATCACTGTTACGGCAGGTGTGTGAACAAGGAGCGCTTGCTCGGCGACGGGGAGGCGAAGGACCGCTTTGTCGCGGAGCTGCGGCGGGTGGCGGACTTCTGCGGGGTGGAGGTGCTGACCTTCTGCGTAATGTCCAACCACTACCACATCCTCGTGCGGGTGGACCCGCGGGCGAAGGAGGCGGACGACAAGGAGCTGGTGCGGCGCTTCCGCGCGCTCTACGGCGAGGAGAAGTGTCCGTATCTCAACCTGGACGCGCGGCGGGCGGCGTGGTTGCTGGACTCGGAGTTGACCGACGCGGCG
>SKLD01000354.1 GCA_007123395.1 Opitutales bacterium | reverse complement strand
TTGCTCGAAGAGGAACGCGCCCGCTCCCTCTGGGACTACTTGGCGGAGCGGTTTTCCGATCACCGCCTCGAACCGGATACACGCCTTGAGACGGATCTCGGGCTCGACTCCATCGGCTGGGTGGAGCTTGCCGGTGCGGTTGAGGAGCGTCTTGGTATTTCTTTCGGCGAGGAATTAATGGAACGCGCGAGCAAGGTGCGTGATCTCCTCGAAGCCGCCGCTGATACCGGAAAGGAAGGGGGCGGTTCGGACTTCCGTGCTGCCATTCGCAACCCGGAGTCCGTTCTCTCCGCGTCCGAGCTGCGCTGGGCGCGGCCGCGCTCCGCAGTGCGCGAGGTCGTCTCCTTTCCGCTCTATTGGCTCCTCAAGGCGTTCGCCAAAGTATGGTTCCGCACTGAGGTCCGGGGCCTTGAAAATCTGCCGGAAAAGGGACCGTTTGTCCTTACGCCCAATCATGTGAGCTATCTCGACGCTCCCGTCCTCGGGCTCGCTTTCCGCTACCGGATAAGCCGTAGTATCTTCTGGGCCGGACTTGGCACCCTCATGCTCCGCAACTTTCTTTTTCGGGAGATTAGCCGGCTTTCGCAGGTTGTCCCCGTCGACCCGCGGCGCGGCCCGGTGTCGAGCCTTGCACTCGGGGCGGAGGTGATCAAGGAAGGGCGTCCGCTCGTCTGGTTTCCCGAGGGCGGGCGCTCGGAGGACGGCCAATTGCGCCCCTTCAGGTCAGGCGTCGGTTTGATTCTTCTCGAATACCATCCGCCCGTCGTGCCTGTCTATATCGAGGGCACACGTGAGTCCATGCCGGTGGGCGCGCTCTTTCCCCGTCCGCAAAAGGTTCTCATCCATATCGGCAAGCCGCTGGATGCACGCTCTCTCGCCGAGTCCGCCAAGGGTGAAAATCCGCAGGAGCGCGTTGCCAACGGCCTGCGCGAAGCCGTCGCGAAACTAGCGGAGGGGGGCGGGTGAACCCGAGCCCGCGACCGGCGTCGGTTTTTTTGCGGCCTTTCGGGTAATGCCGTCCGTCTCGTTTCGGTCACCGAAGCAGCCCGACAACCCCTTTTGCCGAAGCGCCTAGAGCCACGACTGTCAAGATGCGGAATGTGTCGATTTTGCCCTGACCGGTGGAATCCCCTCCTTTTGGATGGCCATGGGAGAGCCGCGCCTTAAGGAAATGGGTGTATGGCGACGGACGAATCACGGAACGTTTTGCTCACCGGCGTGTCGCGGGGTCTTGGCCTTGAGACGGCGCGGGGACTTCTCGAGGCAGGGTGGACGGTCTACGGGATAAGCCGCGCGCGCTCCGTCGGATGGAGCGCGTTGGAGCGGGCGCATCCGGAGCGGGCGCGGTTCCACGCCGCCGATCTGCGCGACCCGGCGGCAGCGGCGGAAGATTTGTTCGCGTCCTTCGTGCCCTACTCGGTGCCGCTGCACGGTCTCGTGAACAATGCGGCTGAGGCCTACGACGATTTGCTCACGAATCTCGATCTCGCGCGCCTCGAAACGATGTTTGCCACCAATGTTTTTAGCGCCATGGCCCTCTCGCGCCTTGCCATACGCAATATGCTTTACCACCGCACGCGCGGGGCGCTTGTGCATGTGTCGTCGGTTAGCGCGCATCTCGGTTTCAAAGGGCTCTCGCTCTATGCGGCGTCAAAGGGGGCACTGGAGGCATTTTCCAAGAACCTTGCCCGCGAATGGGGTGAGCGCGGCATCCGCTCAAACTGCGTGGTGCCCGGTTTTATGGAGACAGAAATGAGTGCCGGTCTCACGGCGGAAGACCGCGCCCGGATCTACCGCCGCACGGCGCTGAAAGCGGCGACGGACTGTGCGAGTGTCGCGGCGGCGATACGCTTCCTGCTCTCCGACGAGGCCGCCTCTGTCACCGGCCAGGCTCTGCGTGTCGACGCCGGAGCATAGTCCGTATCCTTGCAGGCACGTTACGCTCAGCGGATCTTTGGCGCACGAATGTCTTTGCTATGAGGAAGCCTGCAGTTAGAGAGTTCCGCCAAAATGGGAAACAGCGACTTTGGAGATGATTTCACGTGGGGCTGCGCGACAGCTTCCTTCCAAATCGAGGGTGCGGCCCGTGCAGACGGCAAAGGACTCTCGGTGTGGGACATGATGTGCCGGTGGGAAGGCAAGGTCTACAACCGCGACACCGGCAACACGGCTTGCGACCACTACCATCGCTATGCCGAGGATGTCGGCATCATGCGGAACCTCGGGCTCGGGGCTTATCGGTTTTCCATCTCATGGCCGCGCGTCCTCCCGGAAGGCACCGGCGCGGTGAACGAAAAGGGGCTCGCCTTTTACGACCGGCTCGTCGACGCCCTCCTCGATGCCGGCATCACGCCCTACGCAACGCTCTTTCACTGGGACTATCCTTATGAACTGTATTGCCGGGGCGGATGGCTCAACGGCGACAGCCCGGCGTGGTTTGCCGATTACACCAAGGTTATTGTCGAGCGGCTAGGTGACCGCGTGAAGCACTGGATGACAATGAACGAGCCCCAGTGTTTTCTGGGGTTCGGCCATGTCACCGGCAGCCACGCGCCCGGTCTCAAGCTCGACTGGACCGAATACCTGCGCGCAACCCATCACGCCCTCCTCGCGCACGGAAACGCTGTGCGGACGATACGCGCGCACAGCGGTGATTCCGCCACAATCGGTTGGGCACCGGTGGGCGTCGTGAAAATGCCCGCCTCCGACAGCGCTGAGGCCGTGGAAGTGGCACGGCGCGCCATGTTCGCCATGGATAAAAAGGATATCTGGGTGAACTCATGGTTCATGGATCCCGTCTTCCACGGAAAATATCCCGAGGATGGTGTCGAGGCCTTCGGGGCCGCCATGCCCGTCGTCAAGGAGGGCGACATGGAGATTATCTCAACCCCGGTCGACTTTCTGGGACTCAACATTTACAATGGGCAAGCCGTCGAGTCCGACGGCGCAGGGGGATGGAGGCCCGTCGCGAAGGTGCCTGGTCACGCCGTTACCAACTTCCACTGGCCGGTGACGCCGGAGTGCCTCTACTGGGGACCGAAGTTCCTCTACGAAAGGTACCGTAAACCGATCATTATTACGGAGAATGGTCTCTCCATGGCCGACTGGGTGCATACGGACGGTCGCGTGCATGATCCGGGCCGCATTGATTTTCTGCGCCGCTACCTGCGCGAGCTGCGGCACGCCAAAAACGATGGTGCCGATGTGCGCGGCTACTTCCAATGGTCTCTCCTCGATAACTTCGAGTGGGCCGAGGGCTACAAACACCGCTTCGGGCTTGTGCATGTCGATTACGGCACGCTAAAGCGCACGCTCAAAGACTCCGCCCTCTGGTACAAGGAGGTCATCGCCTCCAACGGAAAATGCCTATGAGCGCTGACGACAATTCTGACAACGACGGCAACTGGCTCACCCGCCGCCCGTGGATTTTTATCATTGTGTTCTTCGTCCTCCTCACGCTGGGCCTCGCTGGCATGCTGACCATCGCATTCAAAACTTTTCCGGGTGCCGTCGAACCGGTTCGTGAGGAACATTTACCCTAATGAAAATAACGTTATCCCGTTCAATAATTTATTTATGAAATAAGAATAATTATTTTTTAATTCTGAAATTAGTTTTGGGCTTGCGGAGGGTGGGTATTTTGGGTGAGGGTCTTGGGTTATGAGCTATCATTGCAGGTTGAAGGCGGCGGATTATGCGGCGGCGTTTCACTGTGTGTGCCGGGTGACGCGGCAGTTGGGGCTGCTGGGCGAGGCGGAACGGGATGCCTTGGTGGCGGCGATGCGCAAGGCGGCGGCCTTCTCGGGCGTGGAACTGCTGGCTTACTGCGTGTTGTCCAACCACTTCCATCTTCTTGTGCGGGTCGATCCGCAGGCGCGCGAGTGCGACGATGAGGAGCTTGTGCGCCGCTTCCGCGCCCTCTACGGGGAGGAGCGGGCGCAGTGCCTCGGCATGGACGCGAGCGACCTCGAAGCGCT
>SKLD01000197.1 GCA_007123395.1 Opitutales bacterium | reverse complement strand
TGGGTGGCGGCGCTGCACCGTGCGGCGGAGTTCAGCGGGGTGGAAGTGATCACCTACTGTGTGCTGGAGACGCATTTCCATATTCTTGTGCGGATTGATCCAGCGGCGCGGTTGTGCGACGACGCGGAGCTTGTGCGGCGCTACCGCGCGCTTTACGGGGCTTCGCGCGCGCAGTGGAGCGGGCTCAACGCGGAGGAACTGAAGCACGCGCTGGCAAACGATCCGCCGGAAGTGGCGGAGTCGCTGCGGGAGCGCCTGCGCCGTCGCATGGGCGACATCTCGGAGTTCATGCGCACGTTGCGGCAACGCTATACGCGGTGGTTCAACCGCGCTCATGAGACGGCGGGGACGCTGTGGGCGGAGCGCTTCGGCAGCGTGATCGTGCAGGACACGCCTTGGCTGGTGGGGTTGATCGCCGCTTACACCGACTTGAACGCGGTGCGCGCGGGTCTGGCGGATCTACCGGAGAACTACCGCTGGTGCGGCTACACCGAAGCGCTGGCGGGGAAGGAGTCGCTGTGCCGCGCGCTGGCCGCCTGCTTTCCGGCGGCGAAATGCACGGAGGAGGCGCTTGCGTGCTACCGTCGGCTGATGTTTGGCAAAGGAGCGGCGGCGAAGAGCGACGGCACGGGCGCGAGGATCGACCCGGCGGCGCTACTGGAAACGGTGCAGAACGGCGGGGAGCTGCAGCCGCACGAGTTGCTGCGGCTGCGCGCGCGGTTTCTCACGGAAGGACGGGCACTCGGCTCCAGCGATTGGCTGGAACACGGCGAAGGCGCAAGCATTCTCGCGCAGATGAAGCGCCCGCCACCGTGCAGGCCCGTGGACATCCTCGACAATGTGGACTTGGCGGTGGCGCGCTCGCGGGCGGGATACCGGGCAGTCGAAGACCCCTGCGGGCGACATCCGCGTAGATAGCCGGACTCTCTTGCATTTACAGGACGCAAAATTTTTCTTTTTCGGATCGAATGTGCTTCCAGAGCGGGCGGCAATGAGCGGTTTTTCTGCTTGCGCGGGGAGGCGGGATGCTTCTTGTTGGCCTGTTTAGCGTCAAGGGTTCCGGGCCACAAAGCCCGCGACCCCGCGACCGGGAAGAGTCGGCGACGGCTCTTCCCCGAGACGGCGGGACCGGCACGGTGCGGGTCCCGCGGGTGTTCCGAACGGGGCGCTCCGAAGGTCGCGTGATTGTTGGAAACTACATGTCTAAAGCACAACTCGACAAAAAACCAGTCATCGAAGACTTCAAGACGCACGCGTCCGACACGGGCTCGGCGGAGGTGCAGATCGCGCTGCTCACGCAGCGGATCGTCCACCTCACCGAGCACTTGCGCACGCACCGCAAAGACTTCCACAGTCGCCGCGGGCTCATCGCGATGACCAGTCGGCGGCGCAAGCTGCTCGACTACGTGAAGGCGCACGACCTCGACAAGTACAAGGAACTCCTTGTGCGCCTGAAGCTCCGCCGCTAAGTCCCGGCGAAGCCCTCTCTCCGGGGGCGTTCGTTTCAGCGGCGCGCCCGTGTTTACCCTCCCTCCCCCCGTCCGCGCGGGGAGGAACCCATCCACGCACGCTGTTTCCGTTTGCGTAGGAAGTCCGCCCGCGGAGGGCTCTTGCCCCGCCGCTGCGCGGGCGAACTTCCTAGAGCGGAGAAGCGGCGTCACACCACGGAACCCGCGCCGACAGCCGGCGCGCCCCGAACAACAGGATTATACACATGCTCAAACAAAAGCACTCCGTCACCGTCGAAGAATACGGTATCACCATCGAGACGGGCTCCATCGCCAAGCAGGCGAGCGGTGCCGTCACCATCCGCCTCGGCGAGACCATGCTCCTCGTCGCGGCCACCGCCGCGGCCTCGCTCCGCGAAGGGCAGGATTTCTTCCCCCTGCAAGTCGACTACCGCGAGAAGTTCAGCGCCGCCGGCCGCATGCCGGGCGGCTTCTTCAAGCGCGAGGGCCGTCCTTCCGAGAAGGAGATCCTCACCTGCCGCCTCACCGACCGGCCGCTGCGTCCGCTCTTCCCCAAGGGCTTCATGAACGAAGTCCAGGTGCAGGGCCTGCTCCTCACGACCGACCTGCAGAACGAGCCCGACATTCTCATGATCAACGGCGCCTCCGCCGCGCTCCTCTGCTCCGACATCCCGTGGAACGGCCCCATCGGCGCGGTGCGCGTGGGCCTCGTCGACGACGAGTTCATCGTCAACCCGACGCACGAGCAGATGTTCGACTCCGAGCTGGATCTCATCTACGTCGGCTCCGAGACGGAAATGATCATGATCGAGGGCTCCGGCGAGGAAGTGCCGGACGACAAGTTCGTCGAAGCCCTCGAATTCGCGCAAAACGCCATCCAGCCGATCATCGCCGCGCAGCGCAAGCTGGCCGCCGAATACAGCAAGGAGAAGAAGACCTTCGAACTCTTCCAACCCACGCCGGAGAACCTCGAATTCGCCCGCGAGATCGTGGGCGACCGCCTGCGCTCCGCCGTCTCCCTTGAGACCAAGGCCGACCGGCAGGCCGCCGTCGACGTCCTCAAGGAAGAGGTGAAGGAAAAGATGATCGAGCGCGACGGCGAAGAAGACTTCGACGCCAACCAAGTCATGCTCGTCTTCGAGGTGCTCCAGGAAGCGGCCTACCGCGAAAGCATCCTCAAGAGCGGCAAGCGCGCCGACGGCCGCTCCCCGACCGACCTGCGCGACATCGAGTGCCAAGTGGGCGTCCTCCCACGCGTACACGGCTCCGCCCTCTTCCAGCGCGGCGAGACACAGAGCATCGTGCTCACCACGCTCGGCGCCTCGGGCGACGTCCAGTCCATGGACGGCATCACCGGCGGCCCGAAGGAGAAGAGTTTCCTCCTGCACTACAACTTCCCGAACTACTCCGTCGGCGAAACGGGCCGCATCATGGGCCCCGGCCGCCGCGAGATTGGCCACGGCGCGCTCGCCGAGCGCTCCCTCCTGCCCGTCCTTCCGCCGGAAGACGAGTTTCCCTACACCATCCGCGTCGTCTCCGAGATCACCGAGTCCAACGGCTCCACCTCCATGGCCTCCGTCTGCGGCGGCTGTCTCTCCCTCATGGACGCCGGCGTGCCCATCAGCGAGATGGTCGCGGGCATCTCCTGCGGCCTCGTCACCGAGACCGACGACAAGGGCAAGATCACCAAGCACGTCGTCCTCTCCGACATCATCGGCGCGGAAGACCACTTCGGGGACATGGACTTCAAGATCTGCGGCACGCGCAACGGCATCACCGGCTACCAGCTCGACCTCAAGATCGCGGGCCTGCCCTTCGAGATCGCCAAGGAAGCCATCCAGCGCAACAAGGAGCTGCGCGAGAAGATCCTCGGCATCATGCGCGAGACCATCGACGCCCCGCGCTCCGAGCTGAGCCCCTACGCACCCCGCATCCACACGATGCAGATCGACCCGGAGAAGATCGGTGCCCTCATCGGCCCCGGCGGCAAGACCATCCGCCGCATTTGCGAAGTCTCCGGCGCCGAGATCGACATCAACGAAGACAACTCCGGCCGCGTCAACGTCTACGCCACCAGCGGCGAGTCCATGCAACGCGCCATCGAGGAAATCGAGATGGTCTGCGCCGAGATCGAAGAAGGAAAGCTCTACCTCGGCACCGTGCGCGGCATCAAGGAGTTCGGTTGCTTCGTCGAGTGTCTCCCCGGCAAGGAAGGCCTCGTCCACGTTTCCGAGCTTGCCGACTTCCGCGTCAACCGCGTCGAAGACGTCTGCTCCCTCGGCGACCAGATGTGGGTCAAGTGCGTCGGCATCGACGACAAAGGGCGCGTGCGCCTCAGCCGCACCGCCGCCCTCGCCGACCGCGAAGACGGCGCCGACCCCATCAGCGAGAAAGTCGCCGCCGCCAAGGAAAAAGCCGGCTCCGACGACGGAGGCCGCGGACGCGGCGACCGTGACCGCGGGCGCGGAGGCGACCGCCGCGAGCGTGGCGACCGCGGAGACCGGGGTGACCGGCGCCGCGGAGGCGACCGCGAAGGCCGCC
>SKLD01000231.1 GCA_007123395.1 Opitutales bacterium | reverse complement strand
TTTTCTGCACTTCGATATCAAGACGACGCTTACGAGCGATATGCGCATTGGTATCAAAAGTTCCCGCGGCGGCGAGTCCTGGCAATGGCTGGGTGACGGCACGAGCGGGCTCGGCTTCCCCCGCGACGGCCAGTGGCACACGGTGAGTGTTCCGCTCAACGGCTTCACAAACATTGATTTCCACACCATCCATCAGATTTTCATGTTTGTCGGGGAACCGGCCTCGGGATCCGCAGCCGTGGCCTTCGACAATATCTATTGGGAGCCGAGCGTGGAACGGCCGCGGCCCTCAAACGGCAACTTCGGCATTTTCACGGAAACCTCCGAGCACCAGACCGCCGGCTCCTTTGAACTGGGCGTCGATGGTGAGTTGTTCGTCTGGGGCGAGACGCTGATCCCGGTCGCACAAGACCCCTTCGAAGGCGAGGAGAGCCTGAGTTTTACTTCGGCTCCGGGCTTGGAATGGTTTGGCGCCGCCTTCACCTCCGCCGTCAAACACGACCTCACCGCATGGGACAACCCCAATGCCACGCTGAATTTTTCCATGAGGACCACCTCCAACACGACCTTCTATGTCGGCATGAAGAGCGGCAATCTCATCGGGCCGCCGCCTGTCTGGGGCGGGAACAATGACGGGCCGGCCGGTGTCGGCCAAGTGTGGATCCAATTTTCTCCGGGCAACGACCCCTACGGATTTGTCCGCGATGGAAATTGGCATTCGATCGAGATCCCGATCTCCGATATCGCGGGCGATACGGATCTCTCCCAAGTCAATCAACTCTTCCAGATTCTCGGTGTCGATGGCGCGATTTCCAATATTGAGCTGGACGACATCTACTACGCGGGCGGCCGTGCCTTTGAGACAACGCTTGTGCCCTCCGTTGTCGAGCGCGGCGTGGGCCTCAGTTGGCCCTCCAGCGAAGGATCGACCTACGTCGTGCAATGGTCGACCGAACTCGGCCCCGATGCAGTTTGGCAACCGTTGACGGATCCCATTGAGGGCGACTGGACATGGAAAACCGTCTTTGATTCCCTCGGATCCGGAGAGCGCAAGTTCTACCGCGTCGCTGAAACGCAGTGAACGCGAAAAACCCTTCGATTTTTTACCTATCCAAAACAGTGACGATTATGAAACTTTTCAAAGAAACCCAATCCAACATCGCCGCCCTGACGGTGGGTCTGGTGCTCTTCGGGATGTCGAGCGCCGCCCATGCCGACACTCTTGCTTACGAGCCCTTCGACTACCCGCTCGGGCCTCTCAACGGAGGAACCGCGACAACCGCAACCGGCACCCCCACGGACACGACCGGCGGAGGCTTCAGAGACGCCTGGTTCTCCGGCGGACCGGGCACCATGATTGTCGAAGGTCTCTCCTTTCCCGGTCTGCAGACCTCCGACAACGCCCTGCGGTGGAGCCCGGACGTGGCTTTCCACGGGATCAATCTGGCCTCGCCCATTGTTCCCTCCTCGACGCCCACCGTGTATGTGAGCTTTCTCTTCCGGGCTCCTTCCTTCACGGAGTTCAAAACCGGATTCGCGGTGGATAACGGAGTCGGTGCGAACGAGGGTTATTACATGGGCATGACCGCCCCCGGCGTCTTCGGTGTGGCCACCGGTATCAATGGCAGCGGTGATGTGCTGGGCACGGCGGCCGAGGCCATCAGCTTGAACACGACCTATTTTGTGGTCGTGAAATATGAGGCCAACGCCGGCGGCACGTATTACCAAAGCGGCAGCATCTGGATCAACCCGGCGCCCGGCGCTCCCGAGCCCGCCGCAAGCGGCACGTTCACCGGAACCTATGGCGTCATGAGCAGCTTCAATACGTTTATGACGGCTTTGGGAGGTTCGACGATCACCACCGATGAAGTCCGGTTTGGCACCACGTGGGCGAGTGTCACACCGGCCAACGAGGAAAGCGCCCCCGAGTCGCCGACGGACCTGCAGGTCGTGTCCACCGACACGAACACCGTGAACCTGAGCTGGACGTCCGCCGCGGGCGATCCCGTCTCTTACAATGTCAAACGTTCGACCTCCAGCGGCGGACCGTTCACCACCATTGGCACGACGGACGAGCCCACCGTTACCTTCACGGACACCGTCACCGGTGGCATGACTTTCTACTATGTCGTCTCGGCCTTGAACGCGGGCGGCGAGAGCGCCAACACCCCGGCTGTCTCCGCCACGCCCGTCCTCGGTGTGCCCGATGCGCCCACGGACCTCGTCGCCACAGCGGGTGACGGCGAAGTGGCCCTGACCTGGACGGCCCCGGCGATCGGCAACCCGACCAGCTACAATGTGCGGCGGTCAACGGTCCCCGGCGGACCTTTCACGGAAATCGTTGGCACAACGGCGGCGACCACCTTCACCGACACCACGGTCGTGAACGACACGACCTACTTCTATGTCGTCGCCGGTGTGAACGCGGCGGGCGAAGGCGCGGACTCCAACGAAGTGCAAGCCACCCCCGCCGTCTTCACCGGCATCTACGAGCCCTTCAACTACCCGATCGAAGACAACCTGTTGAACGGCACTCCCTCCACCGCCGAGGGCTTCGGTGTTTGGACCAACGGGGTCGCGGGTTGGATCACGACCGGCCTCACCTATCCCGGCCTTCCCACATCCCACAATGCCATGCGCAGCCCGGCGGGGCGGCAATCCGTCAGCCTCGACACGCCGCTCTCGAGCGGCACCAAGTGGATCAGCTTCCTCTTCCAATCGAGCCCCGGCAATCCGGGTGGAAACAAGAATGGCGTGTATTTTCCCAACGGAGGGACCGGCCTCTTCTTCGGCTTTGGCCTCGATCCTTTCTCCGCCACGCAAGGGTACCTGGGTCTCGGGGCGATGAACACCGTCGGCACGGCCCCGCAAGGAGCGACCTTGCTCGCGAGAACCGGGCTGGGCACCTACGGCGCGACTTACCTCATCGTTTTGCGCATTGATTTCGATACCTCCGGCAGCAACGACACCATCACGGTGTATGTGAACCCCACCACCAACCAACCGGCGCCCGGCGTCGCCCCCACCGCCACCGTCACCAACTTCAATGTCGGGACCATTTCCGGCATCGGCACGAACGTGCGGGGTGGGGGAGAGATCACCATCGATGAAATCCGCATCGCCGACACCTATGTCGATGTGATCGATGCGGTCGTCACGCCCCCCAATGCCCCCACGGGCCTCGCCGCCGCACCGGGCGACAACGCCATCTCCCTCTCATGGACGGCCGCCACCGGCGGCACGCCCGTGAGCTACAACATCAAGCGCGCCACCGACGCCGAAGGGCCCTTCACCGTAATCGGCACCACGACGGCGCCGAGCGTGACCTTCACCGACGCGGTCCTCGGCGGGGTGACCTACCACTACGTGGTCTCCGCCGTGAACGCGATCGGGGAGAGTCCCGACAGTGAGTCCGTTTCCGCCGCGGCGATTCTCGCGGCCCCGCTGGCCCCCGTCGGTTTGTCCGCCACCATCGATGACTCGGAGGTGTCCTTGAGCTGGCA
The DNA here is from genome assembly GCA_007123395.1 of Opitutales bacterium. Taxonomy (GTDB): domain Bacteria; phylum Verrucomicrobiota; class Verrucomicrobiia; order Opitutales; family Oceanipulchritudinaceae; genus SLLG01. The sequence goes on along the minus strand of SKLD01000231.1, from coordinate 507 downwards.
GGCAACGCCCTTCGCCTCCGGTTACGAGATCAAGCGGGCTTCGGACATGGCCGGCCCCTTCGTCTCCATCGGCACCACGACCGGGCTGACCTTTACCGACACCAGCGTCACCAACGCCCAAACCTACTACTATGTGGTTTCGGCGCTCAACGCGGCGGGTGCCGGCGCCGACAGTTCAGTGGTGAGCGCGACCCCCATCGGTCCCTTGCCCTTTGTTCTCCAAATCGAGCCGGGCGTCGGCATCAGTTGGTTCGCGAGCAACAACGTCATCTATCAGGTGCAGTGGGCGGCCGAGGATCTCGGACCCGAGACCGAATGGAACAACTTCGGCGGTGAAATCATCGGTGATGATTCCACCATCACGGTCTTCGATCCCCACGCCGCACCGGAGAATGTCTATCAAGTCGTCTCCTATTAAACGGGCTCCCTCGCTGGATAGGAGCGGGATCTTGTGTCCGCGCAACCGCAATGATGGAACAGGAGGGAACGCAGGCAGCAGCTCACTGC